>NZ_JBRJXU010000108.1:0-196750 GCF_057467645.1 Zarconia sp. | reverse complement strand
CCTAGAAGTCAGCCAACCGGAACCCATCCCCGAACCCAATTCAGAAATTACCGAACCCGAACCCATCCCAGAACCCATCCTAGAAGTCAGCCAACCGGAATTCGTCTCCGAACCCAATTCAGAAATTACCGAACCCGAACCCATCGGGTCTGGGTTCCCGATGGAAAGGGTTCCACAGAACGCCCCCTGGACTTTCGAGACGTTAGATTTACACCAAAACTTACCCGAACCCGACAGTCACACTCCCGTACTCGATCGCAGTTTTCGGGATGATATCGGACGCGCCCTCGATGAAGGTCAAATCGATCGCGCCGTCGAACTGTACGATCGCTATCTCAGCGAAGAAACCGAAGCTCACTTCAACCGTACCCTCGATGGAGAAATCCTGTCCTTTGAAAGCTTGCAAACTCGCCTGCGTCAGATGCTCGATGCGGGAAATTCCCAAGCTGCGGTCATTTACGCCTTCAGTCGCCCCGATCGATTAGATTTGATTTTTGTCTCCCCCGAGGGCAAACCCATCCGCAAACAGGTACTCGAGGCCGATCGGGAAACCTTAGGGCGTATCAGTACCGATTTCCGGCGACACATTACCGATCGCACCCGCTTGCAAACCACCAGCTACCTCGATTCCGCCCAAACACTCTACCGGTGGCTGCTCGAACCCCTCGAAGCCGAACTCGCCGCCTCCGGTGTCGAAACTCTGATTTTTGCCCTCGACGACGGACTGCGCTTGCTGCCCCTCGCGGCACTCCACGATGGCGATCGCTTTTTGGTCGAAAAATATAGTTTGACCCTCGTCCCCAGCTTGACGCTGACGGCAACGCAAGCCACCCCTCTCAAAAACGGACGAGTCCTGGCCATGGGGGCTTCCCAGTTCGAGCAATTGCCACCCCTACCGGCGGTTCCCGTGGAACTCGCGGCGATCGTCTCCGAGATAGAAACCGGTCAGATCTCCGATCGAATCTCGAATCAAATGCCCGGCCTGTGGTCGGGAAAAGCCCTGCTCAACGATGCCTTTACCCTGGAGAATTTGCAGCACCAGCAGCAAAACCAGTCCTTTGAGATTTTGCACCTGGCCACCCACGCTCAATTTAAAGGCGGAAATGCGGCGAACTCCTATATCCAGTTCTGGAACGAACCCCTGTACCTCGATCGCCTCTCCATTTTAGAGAGGGGTCGATCCGCTCCCGATTTACTAGTTTTGAGTGCTTGTAGTACGGCGGTGGGAGATGTGGGGAGCGAACTGGGATTTGCCGGCGTGGCAGTGCAATCGGGTATCCCCAGTGCCATTGCCAGTTTGTGGTACGTCAGCGATGAGGCAACCTTGGCCCTCATGCAAGGATTTTACGCTCGTCTGATCGACGCACCCCACCACGCCGAAGCACTGCGACAAGCTCAAATTGCCATACTGCAAGGGGATATTTATTTAGAGTCCGGTCAGTTGCAAGATCGAGGAACCCAGCGATCCGTACCGTTGCCCTTTGCCAGCCGAAAACAAGGGAATTACGCCCATCCCTATTTTTGGGCTGCCTTCACCTCGATCGGCAATCCCTGGTAGGAGAAGGGAGAGGGGATAGGGAAATGACGCGGGGACGCGGGGACGCGGGGATGCCCAGAGAGAGAAACGGGAGAATTGGGGGGAACAGGAAACATTTAATTTAATTGAATAATTCTCCCCTTGTCCCCTTGTCCCCTTGTCCCCTTGTCCCCTGCCCAAAACTACTCGGGTGATTCGGAGACAATTTCGCCATTGAGCAATCGTTCCAATCGCTCTTTTGACCAATATTCCGTCGGGTACGAGATGGCAAAAATGGCCGCCAGCCGCACCAGCCAAATCGTCCGTCCGTAAGAGGGATCGATCTCCTCCTCTTCTCGATCGGAATTGAGGACTAAAATTTCGACAAACTCGGGAGTTAGGTTAATCGGAATTCCCGTATAACTCAGGTCGCTGGCTTCGATCCAAACCTGGCTTCCTTGTTGTAATGCTTCATGCAACCGTTGGTAAAGAAGGTTGGCTTTGCGGTTTCTAGATTTTTTCCCCATCTTGATTGTCTTGAGATCGTTATATACCTGTAAATTCGGGAAAGTCTCACTTCCTCGAATGGATGGAGGGTAAATCTAGAACGATCGTTTGCGTTGCTAACTTCACTCTTCGAGCGTCAATATAGATAGATTGGATAAATCAGCATTGCAAAAAATGTTGATTCTGTCAAATCCTTTGACGCTCGAAGGGCAAAATTGTATCAGTTCTTTGCATTTCTCCCTTCAGCAGGAGATTAAGACGATCGCATCAGTTGTTGCTCGACGGTCCGGGGAACCTGTCGGTAGCCGCAAAATTCCATGGAAAACGTTCCTCTGCCGCAGGAGAGCGATCGCAACGCCGTCACGTAGCCAAACATCGCCGAGAGCGGCACTTCCGCCCGAATCGTAACCCCCTCTGGAGCGATCTCGGTTTCCACCAAAATGCCGCGACGGGAAACTAAATCTCCTTGAATCGAGCCGAAATACTCGTTCGGTGCTTCTACCACCGCAAGGGCGATCGGTTCGAGAATCACCGGATCGGCGATCGCGAATCCTTGGTAGAATCCTTGGCGAGCCGCTTCTCGAAAGGCACGTTCTGTTGAGTCTACCGGATGGTAGTTTCCTCCTTCGAGAACAACTTTCACGCCGATAATCGGATAACCGGCGAGATACCCTGAAGCCACGGCATCGCGGAAACCTTTCTCGCAAGCGGGGATAAATTCCTTGGGAATCTCTCCACCTTTAAGCTCGTTCTCGAATTCAAAGGATTCCCCACAGGGTTCGATACGACCGATGACGCGAGCGTACTGACCGGGGCCGCCGGTTTGCTTTTTAAACGTATAGTCAAAATAGCCAAACTCGCGATTGGTTTGTTTTTCTTGGGCTTGTTTGTGCTGAGTTTTTTGTTTGAATGGTTTGAGAGTCATGGCTTTCCTGGTGGCGAACGGTCATTCGTGACGGGTTAAGTTGTCGGGTGGGAAATGGTTGATGTGGAGATAGATTTATACCCCGAGAATCTATTACCTGCCCACCCCAACTTCTCACCGTCAAAACAACCGTTGACGACCTCTAAAAACATCTTTAGTTGCGATCGAGCCGAGAGTCCCCGAACCCACCCTCACCAAAATCGAGCGATCGATACGTGGTAGTCACTTTGACAGTAAGCAGTACGGCTGTAACATTAGCGGACGTAACTTGTGAACGAGACTCGAACTCGTCCGGCATCGTCCTCATGCCGACCTAGGATACGGTCAGTAACCGTAAGTCCAACTTAACCCAGTTGGCGGGTTGTATCCGCTTCGATCGATTTGGCTACCGACTGGCTCGATCGATCCTTAATCGAGTAATTCCGTGTTCCAGTTTGCTTGTTGGATGCTCGTATCCAAGATCCGGCACTGCTGCGACAGGCGATCGATTTGCCCTTGCAGTTCTGCTACGTTCGCGGTACTGAAAATCTTAATTTCCGACCGTCCGTACCGCTGTTGGCGCGTGGCGGCTTGCGTGACGAAGGTGCTGTAAACCCGGTGCTGTAACAACAGGGTATCCCGTTGCGCCAAGGCATCCGAGAGCATCATCCCCGCTTCGAGTTCCGTACGAGAATTGGTACGGTTGATGCGTTGAATCAAACTCGTCAGTTCGGCGATCGCTCCATCCACTTCTGCTAATAGCGTCTGCGGATCTTCATCAGGGGTTTCGCCTTCCTGTACCTGAGCATTTCGCATCAATCGCTGCTGCAACTGATTTACGCGCTTCTGACAATCGGCTCTGAGTATTAACGCTTCTGCAAGTTTCATTTGATTAATGGGGAACGGGGAATGGGGAATGGGGAATGGGGAATGGGGAATGCAAGAAGCAAAATTCTCCTTGTCCCCTTGTCCCCTTGTCTCCCCAACCTCCCCCGCCCCGCGTCATCTACTTGTCATCCCTTACCGGCAGGGGTGCTTGCATGATTTCGAGCAGCAACTCCAACCGCGACGCGCGCGCCAGGAGGGGAATTAAGTTGGGCAGGGAGTAGTAGTCTCCGGTGAAGGTGAAGGTTTCCACTGGAACCCGTTTTTCCTTCAGTCGACTTTCCACCCAGTTCGAGCAGTGTCCCACCCGCACGATGGTGAAGTTGGGCATTACACCCAAATCGCGGCAGTAGGCGGTGTAGGCATCGGCGGTGTAGGGGGCACTGTTTTCCCCTTCATCGGTTACCATTACGATTTGCTCGACAAGTTGCTTGTTGAGTCGCATGGCTTCAATCCCGCAACCGCAACTGGTTCCACCTCCAGCGCGAATCAGCTTGAAAGCCCGTTCCCAATCGCTCAACTGAGAACCCTCGGCTTTTACGGGGTAGGGCATGGTGTCGAAAGCGTAGACGAACAAATCCGCTTCGGTAATGCCGGAAATCATCGCGGCGAGGCGCTTGCCGATTTCGATCGCCTGGTGCATCGAACCGGACTTATCCACCAGCAGTGCGGTGGGTTTGGTGATTTTGCCCCGCTGTTTCACCTGGGTGTCGGTGACGCTTTCGAGTTTGGCAACGGTTTGCGCATCCAAGTCTCCGGCATCAGCTGCGACACGGGCTTTGTATGCCGATACGCGATTGCTAGTTCGGGCGGCTTCGAGTTTTTCGTCGATGAGTGCCTTGACTTCGGCATGTTCAATGGCGCCCCGCGCTTTTAGGGCGTTGAGGTTGTTGATAACCTCCTGGGGAGACATGGCGTGAATCAGTGCCACCAATACCGTGGGGGTGAGCTGTTTGAGCGCACCGACGGCGATGGGGTAGGGAATGCGGGATTCGACGATAATCTGTGCCTGTTCCAGGGGAGTCGCCGCGTTTGCCAGTCGCTTGAGGGCGAAGGCGAGACTATCGGCTGGGGGCTTGTTGGAGAACAGGATGGCGTTGGCACGAGGGCTGGGCTTGATGTGCAAGCTGGCGTACAGGTGCTTCATTGCCTTGCGGCTGCGCAATACCGCCCGATCGAAAAAGTTCGGGTTTTTCTCCCGCGCTTGCAGGTAGCGGCGAACGGCAGTACGGGCGGAACGGGGCAGCTTGTTCCGGTGCTGCTTCATGAAGTCGACAATCCGCGCCACCTGGTAGGGCGGAAGCTTTTGCAGCATCATGAATCCGGCATCGCGGTGTTCGACGAGGTTGCTAGAAAGCAAGTTGCCGACGAAGACTTCTTTGTGATCGCGCACGTCGCCGTTGCCGTGGTACCACACTGCCAAGTGTCCGTAAAACAGGGGATCGAGATCGATGGCGAGTTGGTGCAGTTCGGCGACTTCCCCTAAGTTGCGGTGGGGAGTCGTCAGCAAGCTGTTGAAAATTTCTAAGCGTAAATCGCGTTCTGCGGTATTCATCGTCGTACCTCCAAAATCTGTAGCGAGTTTTCTGTTTAGAAAAATGGGAGGCAGATGCCGCACGGGTTGGCACTCGATCGCCGTGCAAGTTCAAAGCTTTGTGATTTGGGTACTTTGAGTTGGGGCGCGGCGACATCTGCAATATAAGCATTCAGCTAAAGATGCGATCGAACTGTCTTTAACCATTTGCCCACTGGCTGACGGCATCATCCCGATCTTCGGGGGCACCGTTGGTAGGCGGTTCGAATTTTGTCTGTAAGCTGCTAGACGCGGTTCGATCGAGCATTCCACCCAAGTTGATGGCGAATGCTACTGCAACCACAACGAGTTGCAACTTAGATAAAGCGTGCTGAATTCGTTCTCGATCGAACTTAAAATTGGACGTGAAATTTAGCGTGTAAATCTTTGGCAATGTGGCGGACATATTACCCTCCCGTTCTCGATAGGTTTACCGGAGTTGCACAGAGGATAAGTGGCATAAATTCACTTTCCACCGTACAACTGTTCGATCGGGAGGCAGATGTCGCTTATTCCAAATAAATTTCTGTCTGTCGAAAACACATTAGCTTCTCATTTTGAGGAATCATTCTGCATTGACGACTCACAAAACTTGGAAAGATTCGCCGCGCAAGTTGAAAAAGCTATAATGCCTGCTATAGGTCCAGGCTTGCAGCGTAGTACTCGATACGCACCGTGTTTTTGCGAGAGTATGTAAGCTTTTTCGGTTGGGGCGCAGCAACAACTGCCTAATTTAGCGAAGAGAAACGAGCGCACCCGCAGCTTCGAGTTGTTCTTTTATCTCGGCTGCTCCATCGAATGAAAGGTCCGAACGGACGATTGCGGGTGCTGACTCGATGAGATTTTTGGTTTCTCTCAAGCGCAAATCTGTAAGCGATCTGACTACTTTGAGAACTGCGATTTTACATTCTGGGGGAAACCCTTCGAGGATGACATCAAAAGATGCTCTTTCTTTAATATCTTCTACGGGGTTTTCGGTTAAGTCATTCTGAAATATCCATGGCGATCGCATCGCTGTCGAAGATACATCAACATCAAACGCCGTTTCGAGTTCTCCGACGAGTTCGGACACTTCACGACTCGTTAAAGATTGAAGCTGTTCTAGAATGACTTGATTTTGATTAGACATTTCTCACCTCCCCGGTGCGATCGTTATTTTTGATTCAATAAAACGTTGAACTTGCCATAAAAAAGTAAAACTTCGCGCGAGTTAAACAAGCTGTTCGTGTCATACACAGGATTTGAACCTGTAGTATCTCGATTGGGAGTCGAGCGCGTTTTCCAATTACGCCAGTATGTAAGCTTATTGGGTTAGGGCGCGAAGTGGTCTCTTGTGAAAGTTAGAATCAGAGAACCGTTACGATTAATATTTCAGCTTCCGTTAAATTAAGGATTATTTTCATCGAATATCTCCGATCTTTTGCTCTTGAGTATTTTCACAATCTGTTTGATTTCTTTTTTGGTACAATGCCGCTTGTGAACGGCATAGGTTGTTCGATTATATTGACGAGACAGCGTCCAATAGTCCAACTTCTTTCCCAGCAGAACGTCAAAGACTTTGCGATTAGATGAGTATCTCGGATACGGATATTCTGCAAACGTAACCAAATACCAAATCTCATCAATTTTTCGATATTGACGATCGCGATCGAGTTCTAAGATATCGTCTCTTTGTTCGATCGGGGTTTTCTGCTTTTTAGCAACAGATAGAATTCCCGTTTCTGGATGAACGTATAAGTTATCGCCAACGTACCCCAACGGATACTGTCTGCCGTACTTCGAGCGCGGTATAGAATAGGGAATGCCATCTACAATCTCGACGTGTTGGGCAACAAGCGTTTCCACATGAAAAAAGAGATGATGTCCCGTCAGAGTACGCTTATCGAAACGCCGACACAGTTCGCTATAAACCTCGTTCCAAGGTTTTCCGACTCTAGACAGTAGAAATCGCTGAAGTGGATTCAGGTTATCGGAAAAATACTTCGTTTTAAAACGACACTTGGGTTCGTAACCACTGAACTCATTATCAAAGGTGTGTTGGTACTTTTTCGCCCCTTGAGGTGTTTTCAAGTAACCTCTTCGGGGTCTTTCGATAATCGCTTTGTCTAAACGATGTTCGCTCATTAGACTCAATTTGAGCTATAATTCAAAGAGAAAATAACATCGCACAAGTCAAAAAAGCGAAAGACAACTCTACGGTCACCCTGACTGATTTTGTACCAGCAGCGAGCGCACAATTTTCATCTCAATAAATGTCTTATATTAGAGATATTAAAGAGACTCAGAATTCGCTCGTATCGATCGGTCACCCGATCTCAACTACCTTAGGACCGTTATTCGGTATGTACGCTTTCTCCGTGAGGGTGCGATGTATAGATTTAGAACAGTAGATTGAGAACATGAGGGTTCCGCGCAAGTTAAAAAAGCTTTAGGACACTCCGACTGCTCTACCACTGAGCTACATCCGCATCATGTATTGAAATACTACAAAAATAGCGCGGATGGTAGGAATCGTAGGCGAAGCCTTCTCGAAGAGTACCTACGACCAATCGGTTGAAAATTGTGTGTAAGCTTTAGAAGTTGGGGCGCGGAACGAAATTTTAGTTTAGGAATTAGAGATTGACTCTCGATTAATTTTCATGATTTTTATTTCTCGCTGAAAGCTGATAACTAAAAGCCGATACCTAACAAACTTTAAACCCCACCCCTAACCCCCTTCCCAATGTCACAAGAAGGGGGTATCGCTTCCCTCTCCCTAGGCAAGGACAGGAGAAACGTGGCGGGGAAGCTTCAATACTTGTATCTTCTTGAATCTCTCTTTTGATGATTTTGCCAGAAGCGAAAACCACCTCGCGCGAGTTCGCAAAGCTGTTGGTTCATACGCGGGAATTGAACCCGCTACCAATTGCGTTCAAGGCAACTGCTCTAACCAAATGAGCTAGTATGTAAGCTTCGTGAGTTGGGGCGCGAAATGGTCTCGTACTTCTTACAATTGCTCCGCACGAGTTGAGAAAGCTATATATTACAAAATGCTCTACCATTTGAGCTACATCGGCAACAAATGCCGATGATAGGAATTGAACCTATAACCTTTGGTTTATCAGACCAAATGTATGTAAGCTTTAACCGTTAGGGTGCAGAACGAAATCGTTAACTTCCAAGAAGACTTACACTCAAAAGAATAAGACGATCGCACGAGTTAAAAAAGCCGGAATATGCAACCTCTCCCCATAGCCGTTTCCGGTGTAGTTTATCAAGCGGAGAGGGTGGGATTTGAACCCACAATCGACTTTCATCGATGCTACCAATAGCAGTATGTAGGCTTTATAAGTTAGGGCGCGATCGAATCTTGAATTTGGAACCTCAGTGCTGTCAAAACAATGTCAAACTCTGAGGATAAAAGCTAGATTTTTAGCCGTAGACGGCTTCAGGGCGAATAATAATATCTCCGCTCGGACGACGATCGACAACATAAGATTGCAAGCGATCGACTCCCACTTCAAAATGTTGGGCGACGCGCTGTTTAATCGCTCGATCGTCTGTCTTGCCATTGAGATCGAGTTGCTGTTCGCTAACGTCGTAAGAACGTCCTTCAAAACGAATATGAACCATGTTAGCACCTCCTCATGGGCGTATCGATAGTATTAACGAATTTGTAGCGAGTCTATCGAACGATTTAAGTCGGTGCGATCGAAAAATCTGCTTAGGGCAATCTCGATTGCACCTACAAAAATAAACGTCGTTCTAAATAATAAACTTGCTGGAATTGTTGGATATTTTGAGCTGTATTTTTCGATGTTTGACGTTCTCTCAAAGTTGAAGATTTTCTCGAACATCGATCGATTTTTGGCTGCGGATTTAGAGCCTTATATTTGGGCTGATTCCATCCAAACAGCCGCGTATATGCTAACAGCATGGCTGCTTCTCTCCAGGACAATAGTGTTTGATTCGTTTCGTGTTTAAATCCCAGTTTGATATTCAGTTTTCAAGGTTCGGATAGAACAAGGTGGATAACGGTTGTTCGACCGCTGTGTTCCTTGCCATAATTTAATACTACATAAATACTACATTGCTGTCAAGGGTCGTCTAAAAATTTTTTGGCGCGGTCAATTTTATCGCGGTTTTGATTAAGGTTGAACCCAATCGGGGTTAGTGGGCAGTTCAATGGCAACTTCAGAGTACAACCCCGGTGAGGAAAACTCCCCACCCTACAAATTTCTGCCAGGGGTCAATGTTTTTGAAAACCGCTGTAAGATTCAGATCTCCAACGCATTCCTAAGAAAAACCCCCCAGTCGCGAAGATTGGAGGGCTTTATCCGTTGGGATGATGTAAATCTCTGAAGCGATCGAATCTCCCGATTGAAGTGTAACCTGGCAATCAAGCAACTTCGTTCAATCGAGAGCGCAGTGTTTCTACGGTTTTGCGTAGGGGATTGGGAGTTAAAGATAAATCTAGATCGCCCGCGCGCACAACCTCAGAGGTCCCGGCTTCCTGGCTTGTGCCTGTGGTGAATTGACTATCCTCATCGAGAAAGCTTTGGGTGCAATCGTGAGGATGTTTGCTTTTCTCCCAAATTTCAAACTCTGGAGAGAGTAGGGCCGCTTGCAAAAGCCCTTGAATTGAGTTATTCAAATTACGCAGGTAAAAGCGATGTCCCGTTTGCGTCGCGAACCGGCGCGCTTCGATTAAAACAACCAAACCGAAGCGATCGAGTTTCTGAATCTCACTCAGATCGACGATCCAAGAGTTGTGGCTTTCAAATTCCGAGGAGGTTGCCACTTTTTCGAGCTTTTTACGCAATTTGATCGCTCCCTTTTCATCAAGCTGGCGATGAGGTCGTAGAACAATTGCCATGATTCTCCTTGAGAACTTGAAAGCTTCAACCATTTCTACTATCTCCTATCCAACGCCGATGCGGTGTAACACCCATCAGGGGGGTCGGTGAGAATTCTTGCCGGCAACCGGCGATCGATACTGGGTTGGATCGGTGATATCGATCGCGATCGCCGGTGGAGCGCTCGATTCAATTGGGGGATAAGTTTAAGTTAGATCTAGCCCGATTGCTGTCTTTGGCGCTGTTGGCGCTTTTCAAAATACTGCTGGTGCTCCTGGGCCGCCAGCCAGTAGTCCGAAGCGGGTTTAATTTCCGTGACGATCGCCTTGTCGTAGCGTCCCGAATTTTGGAGTTGTTGCTTAGAGCGTTTGGCGGCTTGGCCTTGCTCCGGGGTGTGGTAAAAAATAACCGATCGATACTGTTCGCCCCGATCGGGCCCTTGGCGATTGAGGGAGGTGGGATCGTGAATTTGCCAAAACAGGTCGAGCAATTCTTCGTAACTCACTTGGGTGCGATCGTACTCCACCTGCACGACTTCCGCATGACCGGTAATCCGGGCGCACACATCTAAATAGCAGGGATTGGCAAAATGCCCGCCCATATAGCCGACAGAGGTGGCACTTACCCCTTTAACTCGAGCAAATGCGGCTTCTACGCCCCAAAAACAGCCCGCACCAAACGTTGCTTTATCCATATCCTCGTTCGATCTTCCGTTGCCTCGTGAGTACCGATCTCAAGATATAGCAGGTTTTTAAAGCCCTTTGGGCGATCTCAATGAGATAGTTCGAGCTGATGGAATCGGCGAGATCGGCAATTCATCGTCCGCCGTTCAAAGGAACCCTCGAAATCATATACTGTTGTATATCCCAAAATATCAAACCCCCTTTGTTATCGGGGATGTAGCGGGTTCAAATCGGATCTTGCACCACTCTTATCGAACTACCGCATAACTCTAGGGTTTCTCATCCTAGAGATCGGTACCCGTGCCATGGCAACATCAAAAACAACGATCGAGGAATTTCGCGAACTCGATGGCTCTACCCAAGACATCAATTCCGGAATGGGATCCAAAGTGGTGCAAGAAGTTAGCAGATAGACGCTGCAAACGCAACGTGACATTTTTCCGTATTGTATGGTGAAGCGAGAGCCGAATGACTAACACCGAAACTTACCTGAATCATCCTACCTTCGGTCTGCTATTTCGGGTTTGTCTCGTAGGACACGATCGAGAACTATTTACAACCCTGTACGCCCAACGTTTATTCTTCGTTGTTGCGAGTACCCCGAAGGGCTTAGCCTTTGAACCCATTAGCCGTGCCGATGCTCGGTTGATGGTTGAAAATCGCTTGCGGAATCTGCGCCGGATCGGTCAAAACGAGGAATTTGAAAAATTGCAGGCGATTCATCAGCAAACGTTTTAGGCAAGGAGGAACAAGACTGAAATGATGCGTGCAGGATGTATTCAAGCCAATCCATTGGACTTCAGTCCGATCGCCCGGGTCTGAGACAATAACAAAGTCGATTATTGCCAATCTTCATCCCATGGACAGCGCGATCGCCCAACGAATTGCTCGAATTACTCAAAGCGTACCCCCATCGGTGCGTTCGATCGCCGTTAGCAAAACCGTCCCCGTCGAGCGCATCCGCGAAGCCTACGAGGCCGGAATTCGGGATTTTGGCGAAAATCGCATTCAAGAAGCCACAGCCAAACAAGATCGGCTTCAAGACTTAACAGATATCACGTGGCACTTCATCGGTCATCTTCAAAGTAATAAAGCAAAAATCGCCTTAGAGCGGTTTGATTGGATACACTCTGTCGATCGCATGAAACTCGCACTCGCCCTTGACAAGCTCATTGAAAAAGGAGCGCCCTCCCCCATTTTGTGCCTGCAAGTCAAACTGCGACCCGATCCCAATAAATCCGGCTGGACGGTCTCGGAGTTACTCGCGGACCTACCGGCACTCGATCGATGCGAGCATCTCAACATTCAAGGTTTAATGACAATTGCCCCCTTGGGGTTAGACGAAGCGGAAATCCAAGCCGTGTTTCGAGAAACCCGCCAACTGGCAGAGCAGATTCGGGGGCTGAACCTGTCTCGCATCTCGATGACGCAACTCTCCATGGGCATGTCTGGAGACTATCCCCTTGCCGTCGCCGAGGGTGCAACCGCCGTTCGATTGGGACGGGTTTTGTTTGGGGAACGGGAGTGATGGGGACAAGGGGACATGGGGACAAGGGAGACAAGGGAGAGGAGGATTATTCAATTAATCCATTCCCCATTCCCCATTCCCCATTCCCCATTCCCCCTCGATACGCATTTGTCCGGGAGAATGCTAAGATTTTGCCAATAGAGCCGGACTGAGCGCCACTCCTTAGACCAAACTGTCAACCAGGGGCGAAATCGTCGAGGCGAAAAATACGGCTTCATCCATGGGTTGTATTTCTCGCGAACGCGCAGGAGATTGGCATCAGACGATTAAGGAGTTAATCATGAGCAACATATTTACGAAGCTAAAAGATTTTGTGGGTCTCAACGAACCCGTCGATTACGAGTACGAGTACGATGAAATGGATGGAGATAACTACCAAAATCTCTACCCGCAAAATTCCGCTCCTGCGAACCTTGAAGCCCCCCGCAGCGATCGCAGCCGACTGGGGGAACCCTCCGCCCTTGGAATTGCAGCCACGGGACTCGGTACGAAAACCTCAAGTATGGGAACGACAATGAATTCTTCTAATAACGTGATTGGATTACCCGGTGCGACCAGCGGAATTTCTGAAGTGGTGGTTCTCGAACCTCGCTCTTTTGAAGAAATGCCCCAAGCGATTCAAGCGTTGCGGGAACGCAAATCCGTGGTTCTGAATTTGACGATCATGGAACCCGACCAAGCTCAGAGAGCAGTTGATTTCATCGCTGGGGGAACCTATGCCCTCGACGGCCATCAAGAGCGCATTGGCGAAAGTATTTTCCTGTTTACCCCCAGTTGCGTCCAAGTGAGCACCCAAGGCGGTGTGGTGCGCGACGTGACGGCTCCCCATGCCAACCGTCCTCCCGCTCCCTCGGTGACCGGAGGCTGGTCGGCTGAGGTCAAACGAGTGGCTCAGTAGGAGATGACCGATTGTAAATTGGGCATTATTGGCGGCGGGGTGATGGGGGAAGCGCTCCTCTCCCGCTTGCTCGATCGAGCCGTTTACCAACCCGATCGGGTCTGGGTGGTGGAACCGCAACCCGATCGCGCTCGATACCTGGAACGAGAGTACGGGGTGCGCTCTGTCTCGGATCCGACGGAAACGATCTGTGCCGCCGAGGTGCTGTTGTTAGCCGTCAAGCCCCAAGTGTTTGATGCGATCGCCCCCGATTTGGGTCATGCCACAGCAGCTCGGGAGCAACAGCCCCAACCCAAGCCCCTGGCCATTTCGATTATGGCTGGCGTTCCCCTGAGCAAATTAGAGGGGGTTTTTCCCGAATGGGCGATCGTGCGGGCGATGCCCAATACCCCAGCCACCGTCGGTGCGGGGATTACTGCCATGGCATCGGGTCAGTTCGTCGAACCCGAAAATCTCGATCGCGCCCGACTCATTCTCGAGGCGGTGGGAGAGGTCGTTGAGGTGTCCGAATCGCAGATGGATGCGGTGACTGGGTTATCGGGTTCCGGACCCGGTTACGTCGCCGTCTTCATCGAAGCGCTCATCGACGGCGGGGTCTCAGTGGGATTACCTCGGGCGATCGCGACGAAATTGGCGATTCAAACCGTTCGCGGTACGGCACAATTATTGGAGGAGTCGGGAATTCACCCCGCCGAACTCAAAGATCGCGTGACCAGTCCCGGTGGCACTACAATTGCTGGGATCGCCTGCTTGGAACGATCGGGCTTGCGATCGGCATCCATTGAAGCAGTGCGTGCGTCCTGCGCTCGGGCGAAGGAGTTGGGAGCCTAGAAAAGGTCTAGCCACGGGTACGGAACGCCATGGGATCGGCGAGGATGGGTTCTTTAACAAACGCCTGAAATCGACTCGATGAATGGATTGGCGTCGATCGAAGGACTTCGCTAGATTCCTCTATGCGTCAGAGTTGAGAGCGATGCAATCCTTTCTTTGCCGATCTCACGCCGATCCCACCGAACCCGTCAAAGGGGATCGAACGGTATGCGCCCGTATCTGTGAATGGAAGCGATCGAAAATGACAGCCAACCGAGACTTCCCCGATTCGTTCGTCCGCTTTTCCCTTTCTCCTCTACCTGCGTGCGAAGCGCTATAGTGTCATGATTAGAGATATTCGAGAACCTGATTCTTGGGAATTTAACCCCGATCGACCCTACGTCCCAGTTTTGCACGACGGTCAGCTCGTCGGTTACTGTCAACCGTTTTACGCCCGAGAAATAGTAGAGTCTCTCAACGAGCAAGAGACGTTGCGTAAAGCCTTGCGAATTGCCTGTTCGGATCTGATTCGCAAATTAGGGGGCGATCGCAACAAGTTAGATGACTTAGTGAATCGGTACATCGCCAAAGCCGAACGACCGAAATTCGGTCCCAGGGCGATCGCCGCCATGCTCATCGATCGGCAAAAGGATTTGCGCGTCTCGCCCCAAGAATTTGTTAAATTTTGCGATACCTATAAAGTTTCCACCCAACAACTGCGAGACTTAGCTGAAGGCAAAGATATCGATCGCAAATACATCGAACCCCTTGCCCGCATTTTGGGCATCACCGCTGCAGAAGTGATGGAGGTACTCCAGGGCAATCGGGATAAAAATTGATGGGGTTTGGGGTGTAGGTGACCGGGTGTGGGGGAAGAGCGTTGCAACTGACCCATTGTCAATCGTCCATTTTCCACGATCGGTTCGCTACTCCCCCAGAACGCATCCACCGGAATCTAAAACACTAGCTCCATCCTTCACAAGGGGCGATCGGGTGATGGGCGCAGTAGAATTGACGAACGACGTCGATCGAACTCGATCGTTAATCCAGACCCTAACCCAGACTCTTGATGAGCGATTCCACTCCCTCCAACTCCCCCCAATCCCAACCCGCTCAACGGAACAATCCCCATACCGACTACCGACCGCTCGATCGCGACAAGCTGTCGGAGATGATGCGGCATTACGCCCAAACGAAGGATAAATACCCCCACGCGCTGTTGCTGTATCGAGTGGGGGACTTTTTTGAGTGCTTTTTCCAAGATGCGGTCACCATCGCGCGGGAACTCGAACTGGTACTCACCAGCAAAGATGGGGGCAAGCAAGTGGGACGGGTGGCAATGACGGGAGTGCCCCACCACGCCCTCGATCGTTATGCGGCGATGTTGGTAGAAAAAGGATACGCCATTGCCGTGTGCGATCAGGTGGAAGATTCTGAGGATGCGAAATCCCAACGGCGGATGGTCGATCGAGAAATTACCCGCGTTATCACCCCCGGAACCCTAATCGAAGAGGGGATGCTGCGGGCGACTCAGAATAATTTCCTCGGGGCGGTAGTACTGGCGAACAAGCATTGGGGATTGGCCCACGCCGATATTTCCACCGGGGATTTCTTCACCACCCAAGGAGACGATTTAGCCCAACTCACCCAAGAGTTGATGCGGTTGCAGCCTTCAGAAGTGTTGGTGCCCGTGAATGCCCCCAATCCGGCGAATATCCTCCGGCCGGGGGAATCTTCTGAGGAGTTACCGCCCCAGTTGCCGCCTCAGTTTTGCTACTCCCTGCGCGCCGAACAACCCTTCGAACTCGACGAAGCCCGAGGGCGACTTCTGCATCGGTTCAAACTGCGATCGCTCGAAGGGTTGGGATGCGATCGCTTTCCCTTAGCAGTGCGGGCGGCCGGGGGATTGCTGCAATATCTCGAAGAAACCTTCGAGCAGGATGTCCAAGACAAGCGGGAACCGAAAATTACTCGATCGATTCCCCTGCAACTCCTGCGCACCTATGCCATCGCCGACTACCTGATCCTCGACCATCAAAGTCGCACCAACCTCGAAATCACCCAAACCGTTCGCGATGGAACCCGCTACGGTTCCCTGCTGTGGGCGTTGGATAAAACCAAAACCGCCATGGGTTCCCGCGCCCTACGTCGCTGGATGCTCCAACCCCTCCTGGATCTCAAAGGGATTTGCGCCCGCCACGATACCATCGAGGAACTCACATCCAACATCACCCTGCGCCAAGACGTGCAGCAGCTGTTGCGCCAAATTTACGATCTAGAACGCCTGACGGGGCGGGCGGGTTCCGGGACGGCTAATGCCCGCGACTTGGATGCCCTGGCCGATTCCCTCTCCAAGCTGCCGGAACTAGCTTCCCTCTGCGCCTCCGGTCGTTCCCCCTACCTGCGGGCGCTGCAAACGGTCTCCCCGGAACTCGAAGCCCTCGCCGAACGCATCCACGGCCATTTGGTGGAATCCCCTCCCCTGTATTTGAAAGAAGGGAATCTGATTCGACCGGGCATCAACAGCCAACTCGACGGGATGCGGCAGCAAATTGAAGCCGATCGCCAGTGGCTGGCGAATTTGGAAGTCTCCGAACGGCAACGGACGGGGATTTCTAACCTGAAAGTCGGGTTTAATAAAACCTTTGGGTATTACATCGGTATTACCCGATCGAAGAGCGATCTGGCCCCGGACGACTACATTCGCAAACAAACCCTCACCAACGAGGAACGCTACATTACCCCGGATTTGAAGGAACGGGAAGCACGGATTTTAACGGCGAAAGATGATTTGAATCGCTTGGAATACGAGATTTTCGTCCAACTGCGAGAAGAGGTGGGAGAACTGGCCTCGGCGATTCGTCACGTGGCGAAAGCGGTGGCGGCGTTGGATGTATTGTGCGGGTTGGCGGAAGTGACCATCGAACAGGGATACGCTCGCCCGAAGATGGTGGAAACGCGGGAAATTGCGATCGAAGACGGACGGCATCCGGTGGTGGAAAAGTCTCTACCGCCGGGGTTTTTCGTTCCCAATTCCACGGGGTTGGGCAGTCCCCAGGTGTCGCCGGATTTAATTATCCTCACCGGACCCAATGCCAGCGGTAAAAGCTGCTATCTGCGGCAAGTGGGATTGATTCAACTGATGGCGCAAATGGGAAGTTTCGTCCCGGCAACTACGGCGACGTTGGGCATTTGCGATCGCATTTTTACCCGCGTCGGGGCGGTAGACGATATTGCCACGGGACAATCCACGTTCATGGTGGAGATGAACGAAACGGCGAATATTCTCAACCACGCGACGCCGAAATCTTTGGTCTTGCTCGATGAAATTGGGCGGGGAACGGCAACCTTTGATGGGTTATCAATTGCCTGGGCGGTGGCGGAATATTTGGCAACAGAACTGATAGCCAGAACGATTTTTGCCACTCACTATCACGAACTCAACGAAATTGAATCGATTTTAGAGAACGTTGCGAACTATCAGGTGACGGTGAAAGAATTACCCGATGAAATTATCTTTTTACATCAAGTTCAACCGGGAGGCGCAGACCGATCTTACGGGATTGAAGCGGGACGATTGGCGGGATTACCCCCATCGGTGATTAAACGGGCGCGACAGGTGATGGGGCAAATTGAAAAGCACAGTAAAATTGCCTTGGGTTTGCGCAAAAGTTCGCCTAAATCGAGTTTGTTAAAGGAGAAGAAAGGGAAAAAATATCAAGTGAACAGACCATCTCCGATCGAACAATTAGATATTTTTAAGACTGACGAACCTCTGAAGAACGAGGAAGAAAGGGGCAAGGAAAGGAGAGAAAAGAAAAGAGATGAATCTCAAAATTAATTCTGTTCTTTATTTCCCAACTACTGCCGCTACGGGTCATTAAAAATGCAAAATTTAAAATGCTTACTGCACATAGCTTTCACCGATTGAAAGCTGGTCAGTTATTTCTGCCACGCTGCACTACTCGATTAAGTACAGCGGGTTCGGACAGAGGGGTTTTGGGTTGAGGAGGCATCGATCCATTCATAAAATTCGATCGTCTCCAAATTACAGCACGTACAACCATTGCAGCGATGGGGAATCGGAATGGGGCGCACTCTTCCTTTGCGGATTAACATCGAGAGCATGTGCCGGAGTGCATCTGGCTCGATCGAAAAGTGCAGCCTCAATTGCGCTAAAGAAACGCGCTGGTAACCACACACGAAGTCTTGTAATTCTGCGAGAATCATGATGAGTTATTCGAACGTGAAGCGCGGGTGAAGCAGAGTAGCGGTAATGCCCAGTGGGACTGAAATTCCACGATTAGAGGTGGATGGAAAAGAGCGATTCGAGCTTCTTGAGATGAAGGTGAACGATAAGATACTCAAATTCGGATTCACCAGAATCGACGATGATGCTTTTCGATTCCCCACACCCCACACCCTACACCCCACCCTCGCCGGTAACTGTCTTATCCCGAACTGACGTTAAGGTTAACCTTTTGCCCAGGGTTTACCTCGATCGCGATCGATAACAATTCCCCGAGGATTGCGAGAAAGTTTGAGCAAGAAAATGGTGCCCCCCATCGCCACAATCCCACCGATAATCCACGCCGAAGAAGAACCCGGATGCTCGACGAACGTGGCGATTTGATAGAACATTACGGCCACCCAATAACCCAAACCCGTCGTCCACAGGGCAACCAACAGCGTCCAACCTAAATTGGTTTCCCGGTAAACGGCCCCGGTTGCTGCCACGCAGGGGAAGTACATCAGCACGAATAATAAGTAAGCAAATGCGCCCGTCGTCCCGTCAAATCGCCGTGCCATCTGTCCGAAGGTACCGACAGCGATTTCTTGTTCTTCGGCAACCGCTTCTGGGTTTTGTACGTCGCCGATATTTAAACCCATCGGATCGAGCAGTTGATTCCCCAAATCTGCTAAATTCGCGGGAATCGTGGCAAATGCTTCGCCAATACCGCCCCAAAAATTAAAATCGGCTTCTTCAACGGCTTCTGGCGAGGCTTCCACCGCCAACTGACCGTACAGAGAATCGAGGGAACCCACCATGGCTTCTTTAGCAAAGACCCCAGTAAAAATGCCCACCGTCGCCGGCCAGTTATCTTGGCGAACCCCCATGGGGGCAAACAAGGGGGTCACCGTCTGACTCGCAGCGGATAAAATCGAATCTTTGCTATCGTGTTTGCCAAAAGATCCATCGGTTCCCACGGCGTTTAACAAACTCAATACCGCCACCATCAACACGATAATCTGACCGGCTTTGAGGATAAATCCTTGGAGTCGATCCCCCGCCCGGATCAGCACCCCTTTGAGTTTGGGAATGTGATAGGGCGGTAATTCCATCACAAAGGGAGAAGCTTCCCCTTGCATGATGGTATTTTTCATCACCAGCCCAGTGAAAATGGCAGCCGCAATGCCGATGAGATACAAACCGAAGACTAAATTTTGCCCGTTTCGGGGAAAGAACGCCGCCGCAAACAAAGCATAAACGGGCAATCGCGCCCCGCAGGACATAAACGGGTTCATCATAATCGTCATCAAGCGATCGCGCCGATTTTCTAAGGTTCGCGTTGCCATAATCGCGGGGACGTTGCAGCCAAATCCCACCAGCATCGGTACGAAGGATTTTCCGGGCAATCCCACCAGGCGCATCAATTTATCCATCACAAACGCTGCGCGAGCCATATAACCGGAATCTTCGAGAATCGAGAGAATGACAAACAGCAGACCAATTTGAGGAATAAAAGTGGCAACGGTTTGGATCCCTCCACCCACAGCTGTCACCAACCCGATGAGCCAGCCGGGGGTATTGAGGGATTCCAACCCCGCTTGAGGGGCATCGACGAAAATCGTCCCCACGGAAATATCGAAGAAATCGATAAACGCACCGCCAACGTTAATGGCGATGAAAAACATTAGATACATTACCCCTAAAAAGAGGGGAATGCCGATCCAACGATTGAGGACAAATCGATCGATTTTATCGGATTGGGTTTGACCGAGATCTCGCGTTTGTTGGAGAGCACTTTGGATGACGCTGCGGATAAAGCCATAGCGACTATCGGCAACGAGAATGTCGATATCTTCCTGTAGAAGTTGGTGGATTTTGCGACGATTTTCCACCACGATTCGATCGAGTTCTTTGCCTTGGAGTTCGGGGGCAACGCTGTCTTCGTATTCGAGCAGTTTGAGGGCAAACCATCGGCTCGAAATCTTTCGATTGCGTCGTTTGGCTCGAATCAGGGGTTCGAGTTTACTCAGGGTATCTTCGATCGCGGCTGGGTAGGCGACAACCGTCGGCAGATTACCGGGGTTTTGGATGAGTTCGTTAATGCTGCTGTGCAGAAGGTTGATGCCTTCTCCTAAAAACGCACTGATGGGGATGACACGACACCCCAATCGTTGGCTGAGAATTTGGGTGTCGATCTCTAATTCTCTGTCGCGCACCACATCCATCATGTTGAGTACGACGACCATTGGAACGCGCATTTCCATCATCTGAGTGGTCAGATAAAGGTTGCGTTCCAAATTCGAGGCATCGACGATATTCACGATTAAATCCGCTTCCCCCGCCAGCAGGTAATCGCGAGCGATCGATTCGTCGAGTCCCACGCTTTCATCTTCTGCATCGAGGGAGTAAACCCCAGGTAAATCGACAACGGTCATATCCATACCGTTGTAGCTGTATTGTCCCTCTTTGCGATCGACCGTCACGCCGGGCCAATTTCCCGTGCGCTGATTCGCACCGGTTAGATCGTTAAAGAGGGTTGTTTTTCCACAATTGGGATTGCCAATTAAGGCAACGATCGGTTTTGTCATCTTTTTTACTTTACCCAAGTTGAATTGAATCCCGATTGAGTCGTCAGCCATCCGCGATCCGCTTCTAGTGCTTGTTTAAAGCATCTAATGCTGGAATTTCAATGGACTCGTACACCGGAGGCGATCGAGTCTTTGACTGAGTCCGATGAGTCCGTTTCCTGCAAAAACAGTCAACTCATTGCTCAATTCTGTTATTGAGTCTCATTTCTCTTTAGTTTGTGTTTCAACCACGGTCTCAACGATGAGAGCGGCCGCCTCGTCCTTGCGCAAGCTCAATTTGAAGCCGCGCACGAGAATTTCGATCGGATCGCCGAGGGGAGCAACGCGGGTAACGGTAAATTCCGTACCGGGGGTTAAACCCATTGCTAGCAATTTTTTCTTATAAGCTTTTTGAGTCCGATTGTCAGTGGTTTGGTAACGGGAGACTTTGCCTTGTTGATTGACTTGTAAATCTCTTAAAGCAACCGCACGATGATTCATGTTGACCTCTTGCACGTTCGCACTGTCTAAGGGTTGCTGGGAAACCCGGATTTGTCGGGCGAGCGCGCCATCGATCCCGATGCGACTCTCCCCGATGCCCACGAGCCAGTTACCCGCAAGGTTCTGGAGAACTTGAATTTCCATACCTGGCGCGAGTCCCATTCCGATGAGGCGATTTGTGCCGTCTTTGCTTTGGTAGCCAGCAATCCACAGGCGATCGCCGACTTGAGCCTCGCTCAGTACCTGAAACGAGGACTGTTGGCTGGGAACGTCCATATCAGCCATACCTTTAGTTGGTTTGTCGATCGAGATATATCTTATATTTCTTTTGCTATTTATCGAGAAGTCTTTTCATTTAATTATGATTTACGATCCTCGATCGGATTCGGGGTGTGTGACTTGCACTCTGATGTCATATGCCCTTCCCCCAATCCCCTTCCCCATCACTGCAAACCGGTCATGAAAAGGGATGAAAATACCACATATTGCAAGAATAAAGATAATAAACCCGGGATAAATACAGATTATTCTCAGATTGCACTGTTATTTTTCAACCTCAACGTCCCCATTGTCTCCCGACTCCCTTTTACGATGTCTGACGATCTGCATCGATGACCGTGGATATTGCTGTAGCCATCAATGTCGATGGTCTCCAATTTCGTTAATCTTTAACTATATTGATTTAAGCCAATATACTTAAGTATAAATTCAATGCCATGTATGGGATTCATGGCAAAATTAGACCAAATCTCTCCCGATCTGTCCTAAATTCCCCAAGTTTCCCGGTGCCACTCTCGCGAAATGGTAAGAGTTGAACCGAAACGGCTCGAGCGGACTCTCACCCCCACGTGGTGTCTCTCTCCAACCGGTGAAATTCAAAATTTTTTTTGACAGCTCGCGATCGAGTTCTGGCTCTCTAGTAACATAAAAGAGGGAGCCATAATTTATCACTGGAAACATCGGTAACGCGAGATTGACCGGCAATACTATAGACCTTGGAAATTCAAGTCATTTGCCGAGATCGAATCGCGTGCTTTGTCCCACTTGATGGCGGGAAACAAAGTCAAACCAGTGCCGGTTGTGTAAGACCGTACGTATTTTAGGATACAGCGGCAACACTCGATGAAACTGCTCGCGGGCGCTCCAAAGCGCGATCGACGGGTCGTTCGCGAGGTTCCCCGGTGTACCATCGACGAGGTGTGAGTTTAGATCGATGCTATTTAAACCCACACGGTAGGTTTATGCCTAAAAGACGAAAAAAAACATTTCCGTGCGGCCACAAAGGCTATGGAAGAGTGTGTCACCGATGCGCTCAGGAACAGCTCGTACAAACCCAAGAAGATCGACATCGCGATCTCAAACGGCAGGAAAAAGCAGCGTGGGAAGCCACCTTCGAGGGAGATCCCATCGATCTGAAGTCACTACCCACCCATGTGGTCCGTAAGTCTCGCACGATTATCAATGCCTTAAACGAACATCAAGATTATCGAGAATTTGGTGGCAAGCGACTGCGACATAACCGACACGTCATCAGCATTCCCATCACTCGCAACTACCGGATGATCTGCCGTCACGATGGTAAAATGACCGTACCGCAAGCGGTGTTGTCCCACGAGGATTACAACGTCAAAAAACCCGGCAGCTAAAAGACACGAACATCAAAGCCGATCGCTAGATATTGCCCGATCGCTCGAGGAAATGAAAGCACTGAGTTCGCTTTCAGGTGATTGACTCGTGCCGATTTTGTGGCTCGGTCAGCTCGAACCCCAAGGATATAGCTATATGCAGTCGTATTAGGACACAAGTGACCGTGGGCTGGGGAGTAGGTAATCGCGGTGGGAGAAAGATCGAAAATACACTCATGTTTTATCGGACTGTCCTAACCTCACTCAATACAGCTATACCATGCAGATTTATTTAGACTATAGTGCCACGACGCCACCGAGATCGGAAGCGATCGCAGCGATGGAGCAGGCGATGAGACGGCAGTGGGGGAATCCTTCGAGCTTGCACGAATGGGGACAGCAAGCGGCTACCCTGGTTGAGGAAGCGCGAATTCAGGTGGGGGAACTCATCAACGCACCCTCTACTGACATTATCTTTACCAGCGGCGGCACCGAGGCGAACAATCTGGCGCTGATGGGGGTTGCCCGTCAATATCGCACGCCTCGGCATTTGGTGATTTCCAGTGTCGAGCATTCCGCGATTAGCGAACCGGCACGCCTGCTGGAAGAACGGGGATGGCAGGTAACGCGGTTGCCCGTGGATGGGGAAGGACGGGTGAATCCGAAGGCGCTGCAAGATGCCATTCAAAGCAATACGGTGCTGGTGTCGGTTATCTACGGACAGAGCGAAGTGGGGACGATCCAGCCGATTCAGGTTCTCGGGGATATTGCCCGTTCTCGGGGGGTACTCTTTCATACCGATGCGGTGCAAGTGGCAGGACGGTTGCTGGTAGACGTGCAGCAGTTACCAGTGGATTTATTGAGTCTATCGAGTCACAAAATCTACGGTCCGTCGGGGGCCGGGGCGCTTTATATTCGATCGGGGGTGAAGCTGGTTCCCTTACTCGGTGGTGGGGGGCAGGAGATGGGGTTGCGCTCTGGAACCCAAGCGGTACCGGCGATTGCTGGATTTGGGGCAGCCGCGCGGTTGGCCAAGGCGGAAATGACCGTGGAAACTCTTCGCTTGATGGGGTTGCGCGATCGCCTGTTCGAGAAACTCGCCGATAATCCCTATTTGCGTCCGACGGGGGTTTGCGGCCCAACCCTCACCGATCATCCCTGGCATCGCCTCCCCCACCACGTCAGCTTCTGTTTGACGGGGGTTAGCGAAGATATCACCGGTAAGACCATCGTCCGCCAACTGAATTTAGCCGGAATTGGGATTAGTGCCGGTTCGGCCTGTCACAGCGGCAAACTCGCCCCCAGTCCGATTCTGCGGGCGATGGGATACAGCGATCGCCACGCCTTGGGGGGCATCCGATTGACCTTGGGGCGAGATACGACTGAAGCGGATATCGATTGGACGGCGATGGTCTTGAATGGGGTTCTCGAGCGGTTGGTGGAGAGTCGGGTCATCCGTAATAAGTAACGCCATGTGCAACTTGTACGAGCCAAAACCTGACAACACGGGGGAACCTCCCTCAGTCCCTCCTGCGAGGAGGGAAGAAAGAAAGGAAGGGGGAAGGGGAAAAGGGGGATTTTTCGACGGGCTCACGATATGGCGAGCGCTTAAAGTTACACACCGCGTTAATAGGTAATCAGTTTAAAATGTCAGGAAGGTGTGAATTTTGGGTTGAATGAGGTATAACAAATGAGGGTTGATTTTAGATCGAAATTTTACCCGAATGGAAGTTTAAGCGTTTGTATTTTCCTTTTTAGGTAATACATCAATGGGATAATTTCTAGAAATTATCCGGCTCTATTATTTGTTAATGTTGTCATTTTATACCGCCTTTATTCGCGATGAATCAGCCTCCCGATCCGTTTTCAGGTAGCGATCGCAGTAGTTCCCGATTTCCCACCGATCCGCCGGATTTATTGGAAATCTCCGACGAGTTTGCCATGCTTCCCGAGGGCAAAACCGCTGCCACACCAGTTCTCAAGAAAATTTTTATTTGGTGTTTGGTGGGGGGATTGATTTTGGGGGTGTTTCTCTCCATTGGAGTAGTGAAGTTGCTTAAATATTGGGGGTTGACGGACAAACCACCTCAGACGGAGGAAAGCCGGATCGAGTCCGACTCCCCATCACCATTCAACGTCTCTCAAACTTCAAGCGGCACGTTTCCCCAACGGTGACATCGAGATGCGATCGCCCCTGGGGGTTATCTCGAGATCGGGAACCTCGTCGGGGAAATCATCGGGAAATTCGGGGACGATCGCATCGACGGGCCCATCGAAACAGATGACGAATCGCCCGGAGGGAAACAAGCGACGCAGACAGCGGAGGTGTCCTTCGGCATTGGATTGGCTGCGGAATCGTCCGACGATCGCATTTTGCAGGTTGGGAAGTTGATGAACGATCGCCCAGGGATACAAAATTTGGCTGTATTCCCGAGCTTTTGGGTTATATGGCATAATCTGAAGTTATCCCGATAAATGGGCAAAACTCGAAGGTGCTAGGAAATCTCTTGGCGGGGACGATCTAGCACCTTCTTTGGTTGTATTAAACCGCGATGCACAAGAAATGTCAATTGTCAATCTTTTTTCGTTGGTTTTAACGTAAAGATCTCGGGTTGAGATTTGGGGCGTCCGGCTTTCGCGAATGGATTTTGCCATCATCCATGACCCAGCCACTGATGTTCGATACAGCCTGTGACTCTGTAACGGCATGAAAATTGGCGTTTTGGGTTCTCAAGGCTGGTGCGAGGGGGACAGTCAATCAAATCGGGATTGCACGCTTGCCGCAAAGATTTTAACGAAACAGGACGATCGAATATTTTTGCCCCAGAGAGATTCCCCGTTCGAAATGCGATCGCCATCCTTGCTTCTCCTTCCGCCACCTTTGATGAAAGTATTCCGATCGAAACCAACAAAATAGCAACTGCGGTACAATACACGTTGAATTCTCCCTTTTTCCACCCGATTGTCTCCGATATCGCCAAGGTTTGAATTTCCAGGGCAGACCGGTTCAAAATTTTTCTCGAACACCAGGAATCTTTGATTTTCATGTCTTTATCCTTGTCGTTCGACAGTTCCAGAAAATGCTGTTTGTTATGAATAATTTTTATGCAAAAAAAATCCTAATAAAATTCCCATTTTTTTTGGATCTGCAATCGAAAAAGGAGATACAAAAATTGCCTTAACGGAATATCGATCGATGAAATCATGTATCTTTTCATTCGATCGATAAATTTATCGATCGACGGGTTGGATGAAAATCGCGCTAAAAAATCAGACCCTTTATTTAGACAGGGCTTGGGATATCTTTATCCAATCCATGTCTCGGGAGGTCGAACTTGAAGGAGCAATATACCAAGCGTTTTGGACTCGATTTCGGATAGAATATGTCGCTCGATTTACTGAAGAGAGAGTCGAACGAGTTTTTGCCGAACTCTTCCCGAACGATAGTTATCGGAATCATCAGACATATATGGGAGGAGTCTTTCGTCAATTTGAGAAATATTACGGAATCGATTTGGGAACCCGTCGAGGTAAAGCCTTGCGATTGCTCGAACTGCTGGTTGAGGAGTATCGTCGGTGGAAGATCGGGTTGGGCATCGCAGACGGAATGCATGGGTCCGAGTGTTTTCAACTGCACGAGTTGCTGCGGGGTTTGGACTGTAACGTGCACGAAGGGCATTTTCGAGAAGCGATTAAACATTTCAAACCCGCAGGAGGATTTTTCCTGCGGGCAGATACGAAACCCGTTCAGCAGTGGTTGGTCGATCGGTTATCCCATTCGATACCCAGTATTGAGTCTGCAGATGTGGTGCCGATCGATGTTTCCCCCAACTGGCGGCGGGAATTTCTCGCATTTGAGAGGATTTTAGCCACCCAACTCAATTTACCCGCAGATACTGCCATCGATGAGACGATCGCCCAGATTTGCGATCGCTGCCAAACCAAGCCGTTCGTCATGGCAATTTACGGCGTGCGACGCTTACCCGAAACGGTTTTCAACGATTTGATGGCGAAATTCTGGCAACCGTTGGTGCGAAAAACCGAGGGTTCGCCATCCGCCCTCACCACCACCGTCGTTTTATTCCTCACCGACGAAATCAAATACCAATGCCCTGGAACCGTACCCCAATTCGATTCCCAATCCCCCGATCGCATTGTGGAGTTACCCCCGCTCAAATCCATCGGAACCGATGACGTTCGCTTGTGGTTGAAACGCGATGGGGTGCGATCGCTACTCCAGGGAAAACTCCAGGGACAAACCAAAGCACAGTATGAAGAAGCCCTCAGATGCGTGGTTCCGAAAACGGGTTCTCGATCGAATGAATGGCCCGAAGACACCCTGAATGACATTTGCTGGCTGTTCGGGTTAGAAGAAGGTATCGCCGCGATCGAGAAATATTGGAAACTGGTAGGATGACTGACAACTCCCCCCAACTCGACTATCGATATACCGGCGAGGTGCAACCTGCCGCCGATGGAGAACGAGACGATCGCGGGCGCATTTACCATCCCTACCTGCCCAGCGATGCCCTCGTAGAAGCAGTGAACCTCGCCATCGACCTCAACCGTCCTCTGTTGCTAGAAGGGGAACCCGGATGCGGGAAAACGCGGCTGGCGGGGGCTGTTGCCTACGAGTTGACTCAAAAGAATTTGGCGGGGCAAACGGATGGGGAGAGCAAGTGGTGGCCCTACTATATTTGGAACGTCAAGTCCACTAGCCACGCCCGAGACGGACTTTATACCTACGATGCCGTTGCCCGGTTGCGGGATGCCCAACTGGTGGGTTCCGATCCCGAACGGTTACAGGCGTTTCTCGAACCCCTGGAAGCGCAACACCTGAAGCAACGCCTGCAAGATCGGCGGCAATATCGCAGTTTCGGACCTTTGGGTAAAGCGATTCTGCAAGAGACGGTGGGGAAAGTGCTGCCAGAAAAGGGTTATCGCCCCATCCTCCTCATCGACGAAATCGATAAAGCCGATAGCGACTTTGCCAACGATTTGCTGCTGGAACTCGACGAACTGCGGTTCGAGATTCCCGAAACTGGCGAAGATATTCCCACTCCAGCGTGCAAACCCATTGTTTTGATTACCAGCAATCGGGAGAAACCCCTGCCGGAACCGTTTTTGCGGCGTTGCCTGTATTTCTACGTCACGTTTCCCACGAAGGCGCAATTGGAGAAGATCGTCGAGACGCGATTTGGGGTGGATACTGCCACCGACCAACTCCTCGAAGCAGCCTTAAATCGTTTTGGGGAAATTCGGGAGGTTCTCGAAAATCGTCCCGGCAGTCGTTCTCCGGGAACCAGCGAGTTTTTGGAGTTTTTGACGGCATTGCGCAATAAAAATGCCCAGGATGCCCGATCGGATTTGGAAAATTTAGCCGAACGGTTGCCTTTATTGGGGACGTTGCTGAAAACTCAGCCAGACCAAGAACTTTATCGCCGGGAGTTTCTCAACCAGCAAGATGGATAGTCTGCCATTTTTCGACCTGTTTCTCCAGTTGCGCGATGCTGGGATGGCACTGACACCGGAACAGTACGATTGGTTGCGGCAAGCCCTGGCGAAGGGATACGGCTTCTACGGGGAACAGGGTTGGGATGACCTCAAACGCCTGTGTCGGTTGCTGTGGGTGAAGCCGAGTGCGAATTACGATGGGGAAATTTTCGATCGCATTTTCGATGCTTACGTCAGCCAACAGGGGGAGAAACTCGAAGTTTTGCCCGAACCCCCACCCATTCGTCAAAATGCCTCTGAAAAGACTCCTGAAGAGAACCCGGATAACTTACCCCGCGTTCCCCCCCGGCGGATGCCGTCTCGGGATGCTGCCCAACCCCCAACAGCCCCCGTTGCCGTTAAAGTGGAGTCGTTACGGCAAAACCAACGGGACAATTCCCAACGTTTCCAACTCACTCCCACGGATTTACCGATTTCCACCGCCAGCGTCAGGGCTACCTGGAATCAACTGCGCCGTCCGGTGGCTGTTGGGGGGGAATTGGAACTGGACTTGCCCGCAACGATCGATCGCATTGAACGGGAGGGTATCTTTCACGATGTGGTGTTGCGTCCTACCTTGGCGCGACGGGGGGAGTTGCTGCTGCTGGTGGATGATAATAACGCTATGGTGCCTTTTTTCCCGGCATTGCAACCGCTGATTTGCGCAGTGGAAGAACGCTACATTTCCCCGGGGCAAATTTACCGGTTCACCCGTTACCCAGAACGCCACCTCTACCACTGGCATCGTCCCGCCCGCGCCGAACCCCTCGATCGCATTTTATCTCGATCGCACCGATATCGTACCGTGGCGATAATCGTCAGCGAGGCGGGGGCGGCAATGGGGACGAACAAATCTCAGCAGGTTGCGGGAACGATCGCCTTTCTGGAACGACTTATCCCCTGCATCCGGCAGCTTCTGTGGGTCAATCCGTTGCCGCCAGAACGGTGGCGGGGAACTTCGGCAGGGGAAATCGATCGATATTTGGGTGGGGGGATGGTGGGTGTGGGGGATGGGGTGTGGGGTGTGGGGTGTAGGGTGTAGGGGAGTGGAGAGACAAGGGAGACACGGGGAGTATGAATTTTTAATTTTGAATTCTCTCCTTCTGCTTCCCCTACCTCCTCTATCCCTGAGAGAACGTAACAGCTTAAGGATTAATTGGATTTATTGCTGGAGATGTCTACTCAAATTCCGAATTCCGAATTCCGAATTCTGAATTCAAACCAAACCAACACCCTCGCCCAACGTCGCCTTCGCGTTTTTGAGAATTCCTATGGTACCGAAGCGTTGGATTTGGCGTGTCACGCGGCATTTCCCCTCACCCTCACCAGCGATTTAGTCTACTGCCTGCGAGAACAGTTCCAGTTACCCTGTCCTTGGTATACTGCGGCAGATTTGTTGCTGTCGGGGTTGTGCCGTTCCGTGGGTTACGACCTCTACGAAATGGAGGGGGAGACTCGCAACGTGCTGCTGAGGCGATTGTGCGATCGATTTGGTGAATCCCGGCTATACGAACTTGAAGCCTTCGTGGCGGCTTACATCCAGCATCGGCTGCAACTGGAAAAAACCGATCGCCCTCGGGTTCTGGGGAACAAGGCGGAGTGGGAATATGCCTGTCGTGGGGGAACGACTACCCCTTTTTGCTTTGGAGAGACAATAACGACTCAAATAGCCAACTACAACGGTCACTACTACACTTACGATCGGGGCATTCAAGGCAAATACCGCCACAAAACCATCCCAGTCAACCATTTTGGTATAGCGAATCCCTTTGGCTTGTACGACTTGTACGGGAACGTGTGGGAGTGGTGTTTAGATAGCTGGCACGATAATTACAGAGGCGCACCCACGGATGGTACTGCATGGTCATCAAGCAACAAGGTGTCTCGCGTACTTCGCGGAGGGTCTTGGAGCGATTATCCTAGGCATTGTCGCTGTGCATTTCGCACTTGGGACGTTCCCGGTCGGTGGAGCAAGAGCAATTTTGGGCTTCGGGTCACATGCTCTGGCACTTCTTCCAAGGGAATGGAAAATTGACTATTGAAACTCACAAAACATCATCATAAAAACTTGAAATTAACACATACACACAAAATAATTTTCCTGTCAATCCAAGCAATTATACTCACCTAAAAACTTGTGTTTCCAGAACGATCGCCTTTTTGAAGAGAGATGATGCGATCGAACCAAACAACCAGCTTTTGAAGCCTGTACAAGCATAAATACTTACAAAATTAAACCCAAACATTTGATGTTAATTGTTAAAATCCTACCACGGCACGATAACCCCGTAAACCCGTTCTCAAATTTGCCAAAGTTTGCCAAAATATTTCGTTACATTTTCGGCAATCATTTAAAAATAAAATATTTTCTGATGCTTTCTCGACCGATCGCTTATCGCTTCGTCACTTCCAAAATATGCCATCTACAAATGACCGATCGGGCGATCCATTTTCATTCCCAACTGACTTTCCTGGGCTGCGATCGCTAACCCCACACCCGCGACAAATTTAAGACAAAACCCACCACCACCGCTTCACCGGATAACTCAGCCGGATCGGACAAAACTTCCACGTCTAAACCAGGGCGATAAATTTCCACCGTCCGATTTTGCGGATCGATTAACCAGCCCAGTCGAGCGCCATTGTCCATATATTCGAGCATTTTTTCTTGCAGAGATTTGAGCGTATCCGAAGCCGATCGCAACTCCACAACAAAATCCGGACAAATATTGGCAAACGTTCCCTTTTCTTCTGAAGTGAGTGCATCCCAACGATCTTGACTGACCCAAGATGCATCCGGGGCACGAGTTGCACCATTGGGTAAAACGAACGCCGTCGAAGAGTCAAACGCCTCGCCCGGTTCCCCTGCATTTCGCCACCAGAGATATAACTCCCCAGAAAGACTCCAATTGCGTTTTCCGGTTTCCCAGCCCGTGGGTGGATTCACAATTAACTCTCCTTGTGCGGTTCGTTCCAGTCGTAATTCTCGATTGCTCGCAGCTAGGGCGGCAAACTGTTTTTGGGTGACTTGCAGCCTAAGGGTTTTGGGTAAATTCAGTAACAGGGTTTCGGTTTCCGGTGTCGTGGGTGTCCGTACCATCTTGACCTCTCATTAGCTGTCACGAATTTAAAATGAATAATAGACTCTGAAATATTGACGAAATCAATCCTTGAAATTAAGACGTATTCACAAAACAATTCTACTGTCAATCCGAGTAATTATACTCACCTAAAAATTTGTGTTTCCAGAACGATCGTCTTTTTGAAGAGAGATGATGCGATCGAACCCAACAACAAGCTTTTGAAGCCTGTGTAAGCATAAATACTTACAAAATTAAACCCAAACATTTGATGTGAATTGCTAAAATCTTACCACGGCACTATAACGCCGTAAACCCGTTCTCAAATTTGCCAAACTTTGCTCAAATATTTCGTTACAATTTCGGCAATCATTTAAAATCGCAATAATCTAAAACTTTTATTCCACTTATTGCTTATTATTGAACTCCAACCATGGCAAAGCCCGTTATTCGCCGTACCACTCACCAAGCCTATTTCTTCACCGAAGACCTCGGTAACGGTATCGGACTCGATATGGCGCTTATCCCTGGAGGTGAATTTATGATGGGTTCTCCTGAAACTGAAGAGGGTCGAAGGAAAAACGAAAGTCTCCAGCATCGAGTGCGCGTTCCCACTTTTTTCATGGGCTGCTATCCCGTCACCCAAGCCCAATGGTGTACCGTTGCTGCCTTCCCCCAGGTCCAACGAAAACTCAACTCCGACCCATCACTTTTCAAAGGAGATACTCACCCAGTCGAGCAAGTCACTTGGGATGATGCCGTAGAATTTTGCCAGCGCCTCTCCCGTTACACCGGACGCAACTACCGACTGCCGAGCGAGGCGGAGTGGGAGTATGCCTGTCGCGGCGGAACCACCACCCCCTTTCACTTTGGGGAGACAATTAGCACGGAACTGGCGAACTACAATAGCAATGAAACTTACGGTGATGGAGAAAAGGGAGAATACTTGGAAAAAACCACCCCCGTCAGTTATTTTGGCGTAGCGAATGCCTTTGGCTTGTACGATCTGCACGGAAATGTTTGGGAGTGGTGTGCGGATCGTTGGCACGCGAATCATGATGATTTACTTTCATGGTCACCTAGCGATGAATGGAGTCTGAGAATTTGTCGCGGTGGTTCCTGGTTCAGTGCTCCAAGGGATTGTCGTTCGGCGATATGTGATGGCAGCGTTACCGACCTCTCGTTCAATTTCCTTGGATTTCGAGTTGCGTGTTCCACAACTTCTTCCCCAGCCACAGACAGTCAAACTTACGCAATCGTGCGGCGATAAATAGATTCGAACCCCAGAAAATAAACCAAGAATCGACCCAAGCCATTCCGATCGCTCAAAAAGAAGATTTTCAAACCGATCGCCCATTTGAAAGGAAAAAGCTCAGTAATCGGGGCAAATCACGGTTCGCCCCGACGGTGAATCCATCACCTTCCCCAAGTCCGATCCTCAAAAACCGGTGGTTCTTGCCATTAAGCCAATGCCGGCACCGGAATCTGCAGGTGAGGATAGAGAGGGAAGCGATCGCACAGAGAAGCTACCCGCGTGCGACAGGAAGCAGCAACCGTGTCATCCTCGGGAGACAAGAGGCGATCGGCAATAATATCACCAATTTCGCCAAATTCCGCCTCACCCATACCCCGCGTCGTCATCGCTGGCGAACCCAATCGCAGACCGCTGGTAACGAAAGGAGACTCGGGATCGAACGGCACGGTATTCTTATTCGCCGTAATATTGACTTCGCTCACCAGTGCGTCCGCCCGTTTACCCGTCATTCCCACCGATCGCAAATCCACCAACATCAAATGATTGTCCGTGCCCCCAGAAACAATCTTCAAGCCCCGTTCCTGCAACTGAGAAGCCATGGCTTTGGCATTAGCAATCACCTGTCCCGAATAGGTCTTAAACTCCGGCGTCAGGGCTTCCCCAAACGCCACCGCCTTACCGGCAATCACGTGTTCGAGGGGGCCGCCTTGGGTTCCGGGGAACACCGCCTTATCGAATTTTTTACCCAAATCCGGATCGCGGGTGAGAATCAAGCCGCCACGGGGACCGCGCAGAGTTTTGTGGGTGGTGGTGGTGACCACATCGCAATGGGGGATCGGACTGGGATGGTGTCCGGAAGCAACCAACCCGGCAATGTGGGCGATATCGGCGAGTAAGTAGGCCCCCACCTCGTCGGCAATTTCCCGGAACTTAGCAAAATCGATAATCCGGGGATAGGCAGAGTAGCCGCAGATGAGGAGTTTGGGGCGATGCTTGAGGGCCAGATCGCGAATGTTATCGAAGTCGAGTTCTTCGGTTTTTTCGCTCACCCCGTAGTGCTGAACGTTAAACCATTTTCCCGACACGTTCACCGGCGAACCGTGGGTGAGGTGACCCCCGTGGGATAAATCCATCCCCATAATCGTATCTCCCGGCTTCAGCAGCGACAGGAAGACCGCAAAATTCGCTTGAGCGCCGGAGTGGGGTTGAACGTTGGCATGAGCCGCGCCGAAGAGTTCCTTGACCCGATCGATCGCGATTTGTTCCACCTTATCGACAAATTCGCAACCCCCGTAGTAGCGTTTGCGGGGCAATCCTTCGGCATACTTGTTGGTGAGAACCGACCCTTGGGCGGCGAGGACGGCGGCGGAGGTAAAGTTTTCGCTGGCGATGAGTTCGAGGTGATCGCGCTGGCGTTGGAGTTCTTCGCTAATGAATCCGGCAACGGTGGGATCGGTGGTGGCGAGAAAATCTAAGTTGCTTTGAGTCATGAGGTTCGTGGGTGGAGAAACGTCGGGGGTTATCCGGTCTGGCGGTCGCTTGGGGACGGTTCGGTGTCGAAGATAAACGGTAGACGATTTCCTGCGATCTTTTCCTGGGGTTTCTGGCATCTCAATGGATTGGGGTCGTGCCACGGGAGGATTCGAGATCGGATGGGCGATCGCCTCGGGACTGGAATTGACCCCGCGAGATGTATATCTTAACGCTTCTCGGGGCGATCGCGATCGCCCCCGATCGGTTGAGGGAACTCGCAGAATCAAGCCGAGGACTCAGGAGACGAAAATTTGATTAGAATTTAGAATAAAACAGGACTTACGCAAATTCACCTCGCCAACACCATGTGTAGGGGTGAATGTAGGGGTGAATGCCATTCACTCTCGATTGATGTAGCGTTCGTGCGTCAGTCCGATAAAATTAACGGCATTCAGACAGTATGGGAGGTCATTCGTCATGTTAGTTATTGTCATGGACGATCGGGTGATTCCCACCTGTCAGGTGTGTCAAAACTGCTTGCTGGCCGATCGGGGCGGTCAACCTCGATGGAAGCACGGTCAACTTGGATGCGCTCATTCGGTCAAAGGTAAGGCTGGAAATCCCAGCAATCGCTACGAATGTGAAATGGGATTTCTCGTCGTTAATATTGAGTAGAGAATGGGGAATGGGGAATGGGGAATGGAAAGTACCTATTTCTTCGCTTCGTGTCAATAAACTGCGGACAGAGCAAAGCGGAGGGGTGGCGCTATAACTCTATCACAACCAAAATTTTTCTGAGTGGGAATCGAGATGTTTTTAAATCACCTCATTGAAAACCCGATTTATTTCTTCCGGGCGATCGTTATCGTCGTCATTTCCATTTGCCTGCACGAACTCGCCCACGGGATTGCCGCCCTCAGTCAAGGGGACGATACCCCCAACAGCAGCGGTCATATTACTCTAAATCCAGTGGTACACATGGGCGTTCCATCGCTAATTTTTCTGTGTATCGCCGGAATTTCTTGGGGGGCAATGCCCGTCAACCCGAAAAAGTTTCGCCATCCGAAATGGGGCAATATCATCGTATCCGCTGCCGGTCCGTTGCTCAACTTCACCCTGACGGTTTTACTCGTTATTGCCATTCAAATTATCACGTCTCTCGATCTCGATACGGTCGTTAGCACCGAGTTTCTTTGGCTGGCTGCAAACATTAACGCCCGTCTCTTTTTATTCAATCTCCTACCCATCCCACCTCTCGATGGCTTCCACGTTTTCAGCGAACTGCTGCCGTTCTTAAAACCCCTTCAAGGTAGTCCCTACAGTTTCTTAATCTTGATGCTGGTGTTTATGAATCCGGCATTCAGGGATGAATTGTCCACGGGGGCGGAGTTCGTTCTGGTCGCCCTGCACATCAGCCCCGTCGTCCTGTTGGCAGCGGTGGGTACGATTCTGGGGGCGATCGTTTTTGCCCTGATTGCCGCCACCTCTCCCGCCAAAAATGCTGCATCAACTCGTCCACCTCAGAAGCAATCCAAAAAAGGATGGTTTGGCGGCACTCAGTCCAAAAATACCGGCCGGCAGTGGCGAGAACTCCTCAAACGAGTGGACGATGAAACGGCAACAAGACTGATTGATTCGGAAAAACAAAAAAATCCCGGTCAACCCGAAAGCTGGTATCTCGATAAAGTCCTCTACGATCTCAAACGCGGGCGGTAGCCTCTAGCCACAAAATAGGAATCGATCGGTTTTTCAACTTCACACCGTCCTTGCGTTATCCTAAAGCATAATAACGCGATCGAAAAATTTTCCCTATGACCTGGCGCAGCTCGAACGGCCCGAAAGATCGATTGTTCGCCTGCCTCCCCTATGCACTGCCATTAGTGGAGGCAACGATGTTTGGCAGTTTATTGTTCGCTCGAATTCCGCTGTTCGGGCAAATTTACTTAACCCTACTTGCGCCGTTTCTTTACGTCTACGGTATGCTGACCAGCAGGTTACCGTTGGCTGGGTTGATTATCTTTTTCGTCTTACTGTTGGCCGTCGTCCGGAATTATAAAGTTCGCCACTTCATTCGCTACAACACGATGCAGGCGATTTTAATCTCCATCTTTGCCACCTTGTGTCAGTTAGTTTTGAGTTTATTTGGCATTGTCGGTGCGGGGATTGGCTCGGCTTTAGCTGCCCCCTTTGAAGTCTTATTTAACTTGATTTTCCTCATCGTTGTTTCTTCATGTGCCTACTCGATTTTTCAGTGCGCACAAGGACTCTACCCCGATAAGATTCCGATTGTTTCCGATGCTGCTCGCGCCCAAGTGCCTTAGGAATCGAGTGTCTTTGCCCTTTTCAAAAACTGACAAAATTCGATAAAATCTGGTAAGATAATAGCTAAATATCCGAATTTTAGGTATCCAATTTAAGATATCGAGTTCAGGATTAAAACTATCAAATTCCTCTCACAATATCTTATCGACTTATCGAGCGTGCGAATCTAGCGCGTTCGTTGAGAAAAAACGGCATAAAAAAACGATGAACCAGTCAGATACTCCCGTTCGCGATCGCATTTTTGCTAGCTTAGTTTATCTACTTCCCCTCTTTGATGGATTAGTGTTTGGAGCGTTTATCTTCAAGCAACTAAATCTCGGATCGGTCTTTGCCATTTTGCTGGGGATCTATCGAAGTTTACCCTTCCAACCCTTTACCAATTTAATCCTGTTCTTCGTCTTTCTATTTGCGATCGTCCGCAATTCCAATATCAGCCACTTCATCCGTTTCAATACCATGCAAGCCGTTTTGCTCGATGTGATTCTGCTCCTGTGCGGCTTGGTCTTAGATATTCTCGGTACGGGCTTACAAGGAGGTCTGATTACCGAAACCCTCTACAACACCGTCTTTTTGGGAATCGTTGCCGCCTCCGGATACGCCATTTTTGAATCCCTGCGGGGACGCTACGGAGAAATTCCCGCTATTTCCGATGCCGTCCACATGCAAGTTCGATAGCCCGATCGAAACAGTAGGGATAGCTGCTCGGTTATCATCTACCTTTTCCCCATCTTCTTCATTCGATCGCGGCTTGCAAAAACATTGACTTCGCACAGAGTTAGCCAAAAAAATGTGAAAAGTCGTCGTAGAAGTGCGACCTAGTGCTGCTACGCAGAATTAAAAATGCTTGCTGTACATAGTTTTCACCTTTCACCGATTGAGAACGAGCTGGTTATTTCTGCTGCGCTGCACTAGGTTATGCATTTGTGAAAATTACTATAATTGAGGACTCGGAAAGTTTAACCAATCGAACTATTAAACTCCGATCTTGAGAAGATTTGCAAGTTTTAAGATGCATTTGTCCTGTGCGAACGTTCTGGGGTATTGCATCTTTTTATTTTGTTTGATAATGTGGGGGGGGTAAGCTTATAAAAAATCTAATTGATGATGGCTTGTAAGGCTCCCCAAAAGTTTGCGATGTTGAAAGCTACCGCATCAACAGCTATTTTTTCGTTGCTTGCTGGTTTGAATCCCCAACCAGTCCGCGCCGACCACCTCAATTTTACACTGTATAACGAGACCAGTAACATTATCTCTTCGCTCTATGTTTCAGCAGCTCGAAGCGAAACATGGGGATCAAATATTTTGAATGGCGATGTGATTAGAAGCGGAGAAAACAGGCGCATTAATTTCCCCAATCAAAATTCCAACAGTCCCTGCATCTACGATATTAAGGTTGTGTTTGCGAACCAAACCGATCGTCAAGATCGTTTTAATCTTTGTGAGGTTGATACGGTTACTGTTCGCTAACTGATTTGAGTTTTCGAAGACTTAAGGATGTTCGCAAAAATAACATACTCACTGTAGGGGTCAGCAGCCGTTGACCCCTATTCCATATTAAAGATCGTTGTGGTCGCTAAATTTTAATCGGTTTATTGACGATCGAATTTTCCAAGCACCCAATCCCCTCAATTTCCACCCGAACCCGATCGCCGCGCTGTAAGGGACCAACCCCCTCAGGAGTTCCCGTCAGAATCACATCTCCCGGCAGCAGCGTCATCACCTGGGAAATGTACGAGACCAAAAAATCCGGCGCAAAGGCCATGCGATCGATCGACACCGACTGTACCGGCTCGGGCAGATCGTTGAGAAAGGTTTTTAACATAGCGCTGGGGTTAATTTCCCGGACGATCCAAGGTCCGAGGGGGCAAAACGTATCGAACCCTTTCGCCCGCGTCCACTGAGAATCCTTGCGCTGTAAATCCCGCGCGGTGACGTCATTGGCGATCGTATACCCCCAAATTTTCCCCAGGGCTTCTTCGGGGGAACAATTGGCGCATTTTTCCCCCACCACTAACGCTAACTCTCCCTCGTAGTCTACCTGCTGGGATTGAGTCGGATATTCGATCGCCCCACCGGTCGGAATTACCGCCGTGGGAGGCTTGAAAAAGAGTAAGGGTTCCGGGGGAACCGCACTCCCCATTTCCGCCGCGTGTTTGGCATAGTTTTTCCCGACAGCAATAATTTTCGACGGCGTACAAGGGGCGAGGAGTTTGTATTCATCCGGGGGTAGTTCTGTCTCTGTGGGTTGCCCGTTCCTCCAGGGTGAGGCATCGAGGATTTGGACGGCGCGGTTGACTTGCAAGATCCCGTAGTAAATTCGTCCTGCGGGCGTTTTAACTCGAACGTAACGCTTTGACATCGACGTAAATCGTTAGGGGTGGGTGTTGTAATGATACATTGATAGCGGTTCTGCGTCGATCGCGCCACATCTTGTGCTTGCCCACCGATCGACACCGTCCCCACATCCCCCATACCCCTTCAGTCGCCCTATGCAGTTTGTTGATTGGTCGATCGTGGCTTTTTACCTCATCCTCACCATGGGATTGGGGTTGTATCTTTCTCGCAAAGCTTCCAATAGCATCGAGGATTTCTTCGTGTCCGGGCGATCGCTGCCCTGGTGGCTGGCGGGGATTAGTATGGCGGCCACTACCTTCAGCATCGATACTCCCCTCCTAATTGCCGGTATCGTCGGCAGTCAGGGCATTGTCGGCAACTGGCTGTGGTGGAGTTTCGGCATCTCCCACCTGACGATGATTTATGTTTTCGCCCGGATGTGGCGGCGATCGGATGTGATTACCGATGCCGAACTCACGGAAATTCGCTACGGGGGCAACACCGCCGCCGTTTTGCGGGGGGTGAAAGCCTTTATTTTCGCAATCCCCATGAACTGTATCGGCATCGGCTACGCCATGTTGGGCATGGTGAAAGTGGTGGATGCATTAGAAATTTGGCAGGGATTGGGCATCGAAGCATCCGACACCAGCTTGAAAATTTGGAGTGTCATCGGCGTGAGTCTTTTCGTCCTGGTTTACGCTGGATTGGCTGGGCTGTGGGGGGTGGTGGCGACGGACTTCTTCCAGTTCGTTCTGGCGTTGGTGGGGGCGATTTTGGTGGCGGCTATTGCCCTCGATAGTATCGGCGGGATTCGCGTTCTGGTGGAAAGCGTCTCTCAACTCCCCGATCGCGATTACCTGGCATTGGTTCCCATCACCCTCGGCGGCGATGGCGGATTCCTCAGCTTTAGCAAAAATGCCGGCATCACCCTCAGCGCCTTTTCCGCCAATATCTTCGTTCAATGGTGGGCGTGGCGGCGCAGCGATGGCGGGGGGGAATTCGTCCAGCGATTTGCGGCCGCAAAAAACGAAACCGAAGCGGAAAAAGCTGCCTGGATGTTCAATATCATGCACTACGTCGTCCGGACTTGGCCCTGGATTATCGTTGCCTTGGTGGCCGTCGTCGTGTTCCCCGATTTAACTGACAAAGAATTGGGCTATCCCAAACTGATGCTGGAGTACCTCTCGCCGGGATTGCTGGGGTTGGTGGTGGCATCTTTGGTGGCGGCGTTTATGAGTACCGTTTCTACCTCAATTAACTGGGGCGCATCCTTTATTACCAACGACTTGTATCGGCGATTCGTCCAACCCGATGCCAGCCAAGAACAACTGGTGTTCGTCGGGCGGATGTCTTCGGTCTTGGTGACGGCGTTAGGGGCGATCGCCGCCTTTGTCGCCCAGGATATCGGAACCGTCTTCCAATTGATTATCGCCATCGGGACTGGATCGGGACTGGTGTTGGTATTGCGGTGGTTTTGGTGGCGCGTCAATGCAACTGCAGAACTGACAGCGATCGTCAGTAGCTTTTTTATCGGTATGGCGACAAGTCTCGGTCCCTTGAAAATCGAAGATTACGGGATTCGGGTAATTACCATTACCGTCGTCGTGTGTAGCTTGTGGATTGCGGTGATGTTTCTGACCCCTCCCGAATCCGAAGAAACCCTCGATCGCTTCTATCGCTGCGTGCGTCCCGGCGGTCCCGGCTGGGCGCGCCAGCAAGCCAATACCGGTTTAACTCCCATCCAGGATTTGAGTCTCGATATCAAACGGGCGATCGCCGCTAATTTTATCTTATTCGGAGCGCTACTGGGAACGGGGGGGTTTTTGTTGTTGCAGTCGAGAATGGGATGGGTGGCCTGGACGATTGCCGTGTTGGGTTGGATGTGGTTGCGGCAACTTAACAAGCAACAAATTCGTCCCATGCCGCGACCGGGATTGGAAGAAAAGTGATAAGCGATAGGTAATCGCCGATTACCTATCGGCGATTACCCTGTGTACAACTTAAAGTCTGAAATACTTAATCTTCGTGAAAATAGATAAAAAGGTCCAGATTTTGGGTCGCTAAAACGACGTCAATTCAAGACTATGAAAAAGTTTTGCCGAAGCGTTAATAAGTAATAAGCGATCGCGTTGTAGGTCAGTATTCAGTCTTTAGATCTAACTTATAAAGTTAAAGTAAACCTTAAGCTTCTATCAAGTAAGTAATGACGGCGATAGTATGAGTTTATCCCTAAGTTGAGATCGCAAATTAGCTCTTATCCAGCGAGTGTTTGGGCTGACAATGTACTTTATAAATGGTCTCTTAGCGATCGGCGATACGCCATTGGCGTAGTTGTCCGAAAAAAGCTAGGAGTCACGGGAACTTTTCATATCGCAAAGCGAAACGGTTTTAGACTCTTCAAAGAAGCCAAAATTTCAGGAGTTGTATCTTGAAATAGTTAAAAGTGGCAAGCTACATCAGAGTTTTAAGCTAATGACCGATTGCTGAATGCTGATATTAGTAACAATTTATTGCGATCGCCAACTATTTCGCGAAAAAATTCGACGTAGTTCTGAGTAATCAATAGTAGCCCCGATCGAAAAACCTCGATCGAAAAGAAGGCACCCGTCGGTGAGAGGAGACTGATTTTGAAGCGGAAAGTACGGTTAATGACGTAAATCAAATTGGGTTCATCGGAGGTATTGAGTTCATGGTGTTAATTCGAGATATTGCTAGAGAGGCGATCGCCTCCAAATACTTGAGTTTGGAAGCTGAAGAGCAACTGCGGCAATTAATGCAAAGGAAATACGATCGAGAGGACTTCAACGCTTTCATGCAGTTACAGAAAGCCGCAGTGAATCACCGAATCGCTCAAGAATCTCGCCAACTTAGAACAACCGCAGCCGATTAACCTCCGTGCGTCCTCAATTGTGTGATGGGATCTCCCCCTTTGTACTAGTACTCTGCCAAGCTAACTTTGCCCAGTGTTAATATTCTCCGCATTCCCGTTTCACCGTGTCTGGTGCGTCAGTCTTCACCAGTCATTTTTGCCTTGGCGGAGTACTAGTGCAGCGCAGCAGAAATAACTGACCAGGTTTCAACCGCTGAAAGTTATGTACAGTAAGCATTTTTCATTTTTCATTTTGCATTTTTAATTCCGCCTCGCGGCAGCGATCGGTGGCAAACTCGAAACCTCGCGAATCTGCTAAACTGGCAAGACCCTTCCATCTTTTGACGGATTGGGTTCTAGCTCGCCGATCTTCGAGTTTGCCTTCGCAATTATGGGTAGTCCCGATGAACCAAGAATCCTCGCACTTTTAAGGCAGGGAGCTGTCAAGCGAATCGTTTCAGCATTGATGGCGAATTTGCCGAATTCCCTTAAAAAGCATCCAAATCTGCCTTGGGGACTTTCAACGATCGGGTTATTCGCGATCGGCTATCTCGCCTTCCTCCACAATCTCGGCAGTATCGGTCTGGTCGACGAAACAGAACCCAAATTTGCCGAAGCCGCACGCCAGATGCTCGTTCGCGGCGACTGGATTACCCCCTACTTCAATGACGAACCCCGGTTTGACAAGCCTCCCCTCGTCTACTGGTTGATGGCCCTGGGCTATCGAATTCTCGGGGTGAACGAGTGGGCGGTGCGTCTGCCGTCAGCCTTAGCTGCCATTGCCCTGATGGGGTTGCTCTTTTATACTCTGCAAAAGTACGCCGGACGCGATCGATTTGGAATTGCGCCGCCCCCCTCCCAAGCCAAGTCCCCCAATGGACACCTCGATGGGCAAGAGACATCCACTTCATCCAATATTGCCCCCAACATGGCCCCCTGGTTCTGCGCGGGGCTGGGGGCTGCCCTCTTTGCCCTGAATCCCCAAAATCTCGTGTGGGGCCGGATTGGGGTATCAGATATGCTGCTGACAGGTTGTATGGGGTCGGCACTGCTGGCATTTTTTCTCGGATACACCGGCGCAGAAGAATCCGATGCTCGATCGAACCTCATCTCGCAACGCTGGTATCTCGCCTTCTACATTCTCTCCGGTTTCGCCGTCCTCACTAAAGGTCCCGTCGGGATCGTCTTACCGGCGATTGTTGTGGGCGGCTTTTTGTTCTACCTGGGGCAGTTTTGGCAAGTATTGCAAGAAATGCAGCCCTTGCGAGGCATGGCAATTTTCAGTGCGATCGTCGTCCCTTGGTATTTACTGGTTTGGCAAGCGAACGGCGCGGCATTTGTCGATAGCTTTTTTGGATATCACAATTTCGAGCGGTTCACGCGGGTGGTGAACCAACACGCGGCCCCCTGGTACTTCTACGTACTCGTCGTTTTGCTCGCTTGTGCCCCCTGGTCGGTTTATCTACCGATGGCGATCGCCCGCTTGAAACTCCACCAGCGCCGCCATTGGCAAAAATCTTCGCGAGACCGCCATTTGGGACTATTTGCCGGGTTCTGGTTTGCGGGGATTTTTGGGTTCTTCACCCTGGCTTCCACCAAACTGCCCAGCTATACCCTACCCCTGATTCCCGCAGCCGCGATTTTAGTGTCGCTGCAGTTGACCCGAGATTTTTTCCAACCCACAGTATCGAAAACAAGATCGGAAGCGGAAACCCCTCGACAAATCAGCCAATGGTCGAACGTCCTGTTACTTGCCCTCATCGGCATCGCCTTTTTTACCCTCCCCGATTGGTTGGGTTACGATCCCGCCGCCCCGGATTTAGATGAAGTGCTGCCCCGTAGCGGCTTGGCAATCGTGGCGGCTGCAATTTGGTTGGCCGCTGCCCTAGTGGGAGAATTGTTGCTGGTGGTGCGCCAAGGGCGTTGGCTGTGGAGCGTGAATTTAGTCGTATTCCTCGCCTTTTTGGTCTTTACGTTTTACCCGGTCTACGATTTGCTCGATCGACAGCGACAATTTCCCCTGCGACAGTTAGCGGCGATCGCCGCCCAAGTTCGCCAGCCCGATGAGGAACTGGTGATGGTGGATTTGAGCAAAACCAGTCTGGTATTTTATTCTGGAGGTTCGATCGTGTTTCGGATTCGTCCCGAAAGCGCCCGAGGTTACATTCAAGAATCGATCGCCACTCGACCGGATATCGATACAGTTTTAATTCTCGGTCAGCGGCGCAAAATCAAAAAAATTGGCATCCACCCCTCGCAATATCGCACCCTTGGGAAAGTGCGGGGTTACGAGTTAGTTAGAGCGTCCAAACGTTCGATTAAGAATTGAACGCGATTTTGAAGATGACGCTGAATATGCTGTTACTGATTTTCTGACTCGATCGTTTCTGTAAGTGCGATCGCAGTTGATTGAAGAAAAAATTTTGACCCAATTCGTTTGTTGAATCCTCTAATTTTAAGCACCGGTATTACTTATGAACGCGGTGTGCAACTTTAAGCGCTCGCCATATGGCAAGCGAGTCGAAAAATCCCCCATTCCCCATTCCCCATTCCCCATTCCCCATTCCCCATTCCCCATTCCCCCGTGCGGTCAGGTTTTGGATAAACAAGTTGCACATGACGTTATTACTTGTGAACTATCCCTCATTCAAGCGGGCCGCCACTTGAATCACCTGTAACAAAGCCGGTAAGCTACAGGCGCTCGGGCTTTCCTCGGACTGACACAGTTCCGGCGGGGCGAGGCAGGGAAACACCTTCAATGTGGGGATGCCGTCTGCATTTTTCACCTGATTGGCCGCTCTGGCGGCTTTGAGATCGAGAGTGACTAAAGGTAATGCTGCCAGATGATCGTACTGGCTGAGTTCTTCAAGATAGGTGCGGGGATCGTTCGGCAAGACGGTATCGTCGAGGACGAGGGCATCGGGTTTCCAAACCCGAGCGAGTAAATCCGCCTGTTCGAGTTCGTCGACTTCCAACACGCGACAGTTGTGTTGGTGAAACAAACGATTTAAATCCGCCGGACTCGGACGGTTAGCGGGGGGGTCTGGGATCGCAGGGGAATCGTCTCGATCGCGATCGTTTTGGGCTAACCACAAGACCGTGAGTCTCTGAGGACTATTTCTGGGAACGGGGACGGACATCACTTTGCGCAGGGCGGCTTCCTGCACGGGTAACCTTAAAACCCCATCGGCGCGATCGCCCACCGTTCCTTCGGGTTGCGTATCTTCGGTAATGACGATCGCCCGTAAATGTCGGGTTTCTTCATAGGTTGAGAGCAATGTCAGCACGTCCCATCCCGAAAGAAACGGCAATTCGGGATCGATCAAGAGGGTATTGGGTTTGAGCTGGCGGGCTTTTTCTAAAGCATCGAGCCCCGAGCGAGCGACAACGGCATGATATCCAAAACCGGCCAGTCCGGAGGAGATAGCTTCGATGGTATCGGGATCGGACTCAGCAATTAAAACGATGGGATTGACCGGAAACCCCGCAGGAGTCTCTTCAGACACTGCCGATTCCTCTCTAGGAAGCAGGAGGGTAAACTGACTGCCGCGACCTTCTTTGGACGAAAAGGTAATATCCCCCCCATGCAACCGAGCCAGACGTTGGGCGATCGCCAAACTCAAACCGGTCCCCTCAAATTGTTGGGTGAGGGGATTAGCCAGTTGTTGGAATTTTTGGAAAATCAGGGGTTGTTGGCTTGTGGGAATGCCCACCCCCGTATCCCAAACCCGAAACGCGATCCAATCCCCCCAGCGACGCACCTGAATACCTATTTGCCCCGGAGGTGAGGTAAACTTGAGTGCATTTGAGAGCAACGCCGTCAAAATCTGGCCCAAGCGCAACTCGTCAGCCATCACACTCTCCAAACCCGCAGCCACGTCTAAGGTAAAAGAGATTTCTGGCAAGTTTGCCTCGAGTTGGCGTGCTTGCCGGTATGCCGCCACGCAGACCCGTGCCAGGGAAACTCGCGTCGGTTTGAGTTCTAATTCAGCGCGATCGATCCGCGTCCAATCGGAAACTCGCTCTACCAGTTTCATCAGTTGAGTGCTGCTGCGGGAGAGATGTTCGACGTATTGAGCCTGACGGGGATTTAAGGGACCGACCCGACAATCTCCCAGGAGGTGGGAGAGACCGGAGACGGAGGTGAGGGGGGTTTTAAATTCGTGAGCGATCCAAGTTAAGAGTTCGTCTTTGAGATGATGTTGCTGTAAGAGTGCAGAATTTTTGGCCGCTAATTCGCGAATTCTTTGCTGGTATCGAAGTATTTGTTTGGCTGTTGGGCGATCCCGAGTTTTTGGGGTTGGGGTGTCCCGTTGTAGGAGGGAGCGCAGTAGCTGGTGCCGATCGAGCAAACCCAAAAACCGCTCTTCAGAGTCGACGACAGCGTAGGTCAGGTTAGGGAGATCGTTATCCAAGTAGTTTTGCAGCCCCTCGAAGTTTAGCTCTACCGGCAAGACGATCGAGGGTTCGATGGGAGAGGGAACCAGTTCCGATAGCCTGACGTCGATTTCGCTATCGAATAGATCGGCTCCTTTGTGAGTCCCGAGTTCTCGAATGGTGAGAACGCTGCGACCCACCTTCAAAGCGCGATCGAGCAAACTCGACCAACGAATCGCACCGATGGGGTATCCTCGACCGTCAACGATCGCAAGGCGATCGCTATGACCCTCGCGAAGAATAGCCAGCACTTCTTTGAGAGGAGTACTTGGAGAACAGACTGGCACTCCTTCTAAACAGTTTCTCAAATCGGTCGTGAGGGTGGACATCAATAACTGACCTCGGGGTAACGGGTTGGGAATTTTACACTCTAACCTTCTTTTCAATCGGTCTGAATTGACAATCTAGAAGCGATCGCGGTAACTAAGATCGAGAGACGAGAACGGAAAATCAACTCCTGAAAATCTTCGGGTCCCGGATGATACATTTTGAGATTAAATTCAATATCGCTTCTTTGAATTTTTGTCTGTGTGCTGAATTACAAAAAATTACGACCGATAAAAGTTTGGGATAGATTCCCCCGACGGAAGGTTTGGGAGACTTTCTCTATTGTTACCGATCGGATAAGGCTTCTGGTGTCCTGAAGCACAAGAGGTTATGATTGCAATTGATTACAGTAAACTTTATTTAAGTTTACGTTGATTCTCCCAAGGTATAGGAGGAAGCTCGAAGTCGATCGAGCGAAGGTTCCGTCCAACCCGACCCGACCCATTTATTGTGCGTTCTCAACTGTTTCTCTGTAGTTTTTTACCGACCCATTCGTTTGTCGAGGCAGTAGATCTCGCTCTCGACGGCGATCGCTATGCCGTTACGCACTTTCAAGCTAGCAACAAGTTTCTAGAATTTATTGAGAAGCACGATTGCGAAATCGACTGTTTAATCTTGCAAGACCAACCAATGCTTAGCTCGATCGCCGATCGGCTTTGTCAAGATGGAAGATTTCTCCCTGCTGTTATTCTACAACCGACTGACGGGAGTTCGAGCCACTCGAACCAACTTTTCTATCACAACGCAGCCATTTGCTTACCCGAAACCCAACTCGATGGTCTGATACACTCCATCGAAGTTGCGATCGCTCAGTTCTTATCTTTATCCCCCACCGAACGATTTATCGAACCCTTGTCGGATTCTTCCGAGTCCGTGGGCGATCGCTCTCGATCTTTGAGGGAACAACAACAACGGCTTTCGGAAAAGTTAAAGGAGCGATTGGGATACTTAGGTGTGTACTACAAACGAAATCCGCAATTTTATCTGCGAAACCAAAGTCCATCCGATCGAGAAGAGTCCATCGAGCGACTCAAGTCATCTTATCGCGAGATTATATTAAACTACTTTTCTGACACCTCAAACTTAAATCAAAACATTGATGAGTTTGTAAATCTTTCTTTTTTTGCGGATATCTCTGTCACTTATGTGGTAGAAATTCACATGGAGTTGATTGATGAATTTGCCAAGCAGCTCAAATTAGAAGGTCGAAATGAAGAAATATTACTAGATTATCGCTTGACTCTCATTGATGTCATTGCTCACCTCTGTGAAATGTATCGTCGCTCGATCCCTAGAGAATCTTAAAGACGATCCTTTCTCTTCAAACTCGATCCTGATATATTTCGGTAAATTGAGATATGAATCCTCCAAAAAAAACATACGTTCTGAAACTTTACGTCGCGGGTAATACAACCAACTCCGTTCGTGCTTTAAAAACCCTAAATAATATACTCGAAAAAGACTTTCAAGGAGTTTATGCTTTAAAAGTGATTGATGTTTTAAAAAATCCTCAACTCGCAGAAGAAGATAAAATACTAGCAACCCCCACTTTAGCCAAAGTTTTACCGCCTCCAGTGCGAAAAATTATTGGAGACTTATCCGATCGAGAAAAAGTTTTAATCGGACTGGATTTACTGTATGAAGAATTGAACGAGCGCGGCTTCGACTTATAGTGAATCATTGAATCATAACATTTTAAATTTTGAAAAACAGCTAAAATGACTCAAAAGGGAGAGATTGAATTTCGGCAGACGGCAGCCGGCGTCCAGAAAATCCGCACCATGATCGAGGGGTTTGACGATATCTCCCATGGTGGCTTACCCATCGGACGCACGACCCTCGTCAGCGGCACCTCGGGAACTGGGAAAACCTTATTTGCCGTCCAGTTTCTGTACCACGGCATCCGCTACTTCAACGAGCCGGGAGTCTTCGTCACCTTTGAAGAATCCCCTCAAGATATTGTCAAAAATGCCTGTAGTTTTGGTTGGGACTTGCAGGAGTTAATCGATGAGGGGAAATTATTCATTCTCGATGCTTCTCCCGACCCCGACGGACAAGAAGTCGTCGGTAGCTTCGACTTATCCGCACTGATCGAGCGCATTCAGTACGGCATTCGCAAGTACAAAGCCAAGCGCGTTTCCATCGATTCCGTCACGGCGGTGTTTCAACAGTACGACGCCGCCTCGGTGGTTCGCCGCGAAATCTTCCGCTTAGTGGCTCGCCTCAAGCAGGTCGGAGCAACGACGGTGATGACGACGGAGCGCATGCAAGAATACGGTCCCATCGCTCGATTTGGGGTTGAAGAATTCGTCTCCGATAACGTGGTCATCTTGCGCAACGTCCTCGAAGGAGAACGCCGCCGCCGTACCCTGGAGATTCTCAAACTGCGGGGTACCACCCACATGAAAGGGGAATATCCCTTTACGATGACCAATGACGGAATTAATATCTTCCCCCTCGGGGCGATGCGACTCACCCAACGCTCCTCGAACGTTCGAGTGTCTTCCGGTGTCAAAGCCCTCGATAACATGTGTGGGGGTGGCTTTTTCAAAGATTCGATTATTTTGGCCACTGGGGCGACGGGCACGGGCAAAACCCTGTTGGTGAGTAAGTTCGCCCAAGAAGGCTGTTTGAATGGGGAACGCGCGATTCTCTTTGCCTATGAAGAATCCCGCGCTCAGCTGTTACGCAATGCCTATTCTTGGGGTATCAATTTTGAAGAAATGGAGCAGAAAGGATTACTCAAAATCCTATGTGCCTATCCCGAGTCTGCCGGTTTAGAAGACCACTTGCAGATTATCAAAACCGAAATTGTGAACTACAAACCCTCTCGAATTGCGATCGATTCCCTATCGGCTTTGGCTCGGGGCGTGAGTAACAATGCATTTCGCCAGTTCGTGATCGGGGTAACCGGCTATGCCAAACAAGAAGAAATCACCGGATTTTTTACCAACACCACCGATCGCTTCATGGGTGCCCATTCGATTACCGACTCCCATATTTCCACGATTACCGATACGATTTTAATGCTTCAGTACGTGGAAATTAGAGGAGAAATGTCCCGCGCCCTCAACGTTTTCAAAATGCGAGGCTCGTGGCACGATACGGGCATTCGAGAATATACCATCAACGAACGCGGACCCGAAATTAAGGATTCCTTCCGTAATTACGAAGGGATTATTAGCGGCTCTCCCACGCGAATTTCAGTGAATGAAAAAACAGAACTCTCCCGTATCGTACGCGGGGTGCAAGATAAAACGGGAGAGGAAAATCCGTAGAACCTTGGAACGGTCGATCGCTTTTTTCCAGCTAAAAACAGGGCTTATTTTCTCACTCCGGTGGTGGGAATAATGACATCGGTGGGATCGAAGGCGGGAACTAATCCCCGATCCACCGGTGAGATATCGCCCAAACCCACATCCTCCAAGTCTCCCCCACCAATGGTACCGCCACCGAGGGGATCGCTAATCCCATTGAGGGCATCGCCGAGAAACGTACTCGAAAATCCTTTTTCATCCAACCCCACTCTCACTTCCTCAGAAAAAGTCGGTTGTAATCTCCGGGGTTCCGGTTCTCGATTTTCGCAGAATGCCGTATCTTCCGAATTCACTGGATTCTCGCATCGTTGTTCCATTGATTCGGCCCCGGCAGATTTCCCCAAGCCGATCGCCGCTACACACGACATCGCCACACACAACCGTGAGGAGATCGGGAATCGAGAACTAAAAATTGCACTCAACGACATCACTTTATCGAGAAAATTTGACGATTTCAATATCGTAACGTCAGTTCGGGTCAAGCCGCAGGCAGTATAGCAGTTCGTGCCGGTATCATTACAAATTTTCAGTCATGGGGAATGGGGAATGGGGAATGGAAAATACCTATTTCTTCGATTTGTGTAAATAAACTGATGACGAAGCACTACAATGCCCGCTCTCATCAAACCTTAGGTCTGGAATCGGTATATAAAAAACGATTCCCTGTCAGACACCCCACACCTTATCCCCTGACTCCCGCGACATTATAGAGATTTGCGCCCATCGTCCAACACGGCGATCGCTACCCCGACAAGTAACACCACTGCCCCCACAAACACCCCCACCGCCGGCACTTCCCCAAAAAACCAATATCCCAACGCACTCGCCCCCACCGGCTCGAATAAAATGGTTAGAGTCACCAGGGTGGGCGAAATCCAGCGCATCGCCCAATTGATGCTGGTATGTCCGACGAGTTGCGGCAACAGTGCCATCAATAGTATGTAGCCGTAGACCGAAGCGCGATACCCCCCGTAGCTCATCCCGAACGCCAACGGCAGAGGCAACAAGACCAACGCGGCGATCGTATGGGCGATCGCCATGTGCCCCCCCACACTCAGACCCCGTTTTTGGGCTTCGCGCCCCAACAATAAATAAACGCTTACCGCCCAAGATCCCGTCAAGGCCAACAGATTTCCCAACCACGGTTGAGTCCCGGCGGCTGCACTTTCGGTTCCCCCCCAACTAATGAGAATGCCCCCAGCCAGAGCAATGGCGATACCCAACGTCAGTTGGCGCGTGGGTTTTTCACCGAACCACAGCCACCCCAGAAGTGCCACCCAGAGGGGATTCGTGGTTACCAACGTGGTGGATGCAACAATAGAGGTGTAAGACAGCGACGTAATCCACAAACCGAAGTGCAAGGCGAGAAACAATCCTGCAGCAACAGAGCAGCCGATCGCATGGGGGGGCGCTTTCCGGGCTTGAGACCCGCGCATGGGCACTAAAATCGACGCAGCGATCGTCAGCCGCATTGCCGCAATAACCAAACTAAATCCCACCCCGCGAACTTCTGCATCGGCGATCGCCAGCCGAATCCAAATGGCAGAAGTTGAAATTGCCAGAATGGCGATCGTCAGGATAGCGGCAATTTGCCATTTAGGAGGCGGTTTTGGAGCGATCGATTGTGCCAAGAATCCTCCAAAGGGGTATTCGAACTTTTCTGCAAGAGTGGGCGCTGATTTTCGGTCGGTACGACTGGATGGTCGTGCATGATTTTGCAGTTATTGTACCCGTTTCTCGATCGTGTGCATCCTCTACATGCACCCAGAATTTCAGACCCGGCTTACTTTCAAACCCTAGTCATCAAGCCCTAGTGCCGCTACGCGGAATTAAAAATGCAAAATGAAAAATTAAAAATTCCGAGTCTACATAGCTTTCAGGAGTTGAGAGCTGGTCAGTTATTTCTGCCGTGCTGCACTAGTTAAACTCAAAACCATAAGTAGCGATCGCCTCGATAAACGATTGCAGTATCGGTGAGGAGTTATCCGAACGCCACATCATGACGATTTCCATTTCAATCGTTGACGATTGCAACGGTCGGTAAATGACACCGGGCTTTTCAATAGTTTGAATCGCAGATGGCAACAATGCCATTCCCATGCCAAGGGCCACAAATTCTAACGCCAGATGCAAATCGTCTGTGACCTGGGCGACATTAGGAGTAAATCCCACCTCGCGACAAGCTTGAAAAATCACCGATGACAGACCCGAGTGCAGTCCCTCGACATCAGCACTGCCAAAGCTCGTATCGATAATCAACGGCTCGTTTGCGAGCTTTTCGAGCTTGATATTCGATTGAAGGGCGAAAGGATGAGTTGCCGGCAGTGCGAGCATTAACCGCTCTTTAAAAATCGTTTCCATGGCTAAATGTTCGATGGGAGGTGGGGCGATCGCAAATCCCACCGGCAACTCTCCCTTTTGCAGCGCTTTTATCTGTTCGAGGGTGCTCAGACGCTTGAAGATGACTCGGACTTTTGGGTAATACTTCTGATAGGCTTTGATCAGAGCTGGGGCAAAATTTGGGGGTAAAAAACGCTCCAACCCGACAACAATCTCGCCACTTTCTCCACGTTCGACTTTTTTAGCAGTTTTAACGGCTTTTTCTAGGCGATCGAGAATCTGACAGGTTTCGACTAAAAAAACTTGACCGGCTTCGGTGAGTTGAATTTTGGGCTTGGTACGATGAAATAGCTCAATTCCTAAATTTTGTTCGAGACGTTGAATTTTTCGACTGAGGACGGGTTGGGTGATATTGAGCTGTTCGGCTGCTTGACTGAAGCTAAGCTTATTCGCGAGAAGAACAAAGGTTTTTAAATGAGAAAAATCAAGATTTTTTAGCATTCTTTTTTGAGGTAGACGCTCAAACGTTAACCTTTACGCTCTAGAGCAGTGCTCGATATAGCACTGGATCGAAGATAAATTTGATGGCAATCTAAAATATCTCATTCTCCGACCCACTCTTGATTGGCTTGGATTTGAGATCGATTTTTCAATAAATTCTCGCACAAAAAAAATAAACACTGCCCTCAAAAATCTACTCTCCTCTAAGTTTTCGATATCTAACAACTGAGCTCTAAAGATAAAAAAAATTACAAGTATCGATCGTATTCACGCATCGATGTTACGGAATACGATATGAATTTAAATCTACCATTATTTTTTCGGATCGAATATGAATCGTTCGCAAAAATTATCGATTTAAATTATTTGCAAACTTATCTCAGTTTTATAAAGTTTAGATAAACTTCTATTTGAGAATTCAAAGCGATGTCAGTTCGGGATTAAGCTGAGATATTTAACGTCAGCTCGGGATAAAAAGTATCGGATGAGGGTGGGTGTAGGGGGTAGGGTGTGGGGGTAGAGTTTCCGGTGATAACGAGTGGTTGCGATCGATTGGAGCCGGTGGGGGTCGAGATTCTGCGACTCATGACTCGAATCCACATCAGCACGCCCGACTTTCAAGTATCCTTAACCCGAATTGACGCGATCTTTATTCTTCCGTCGCCCGAACAGCTGATTCTTTGATGGAAAAATTCTCAACAGAGGTTGGAACTCGAACTTGCGTTACATTTAAACCGAGCGATCGCGAAAGTTGAGAGAAGGAGCACCCTAAGGGACTTGCCAAAAAATAAGGTACCAGCTTGCCAACGACTTACTGTAGGGGTTAACGGCCGCATTCCCCCTACGATTGGTATATTATTTTCCCGCAGATCCCTAAGCCCAAGCTAACGCACCGGCAGCCGAATATATCCCCACTGGCTACCTTCTAACCGAGTTTCGTAAATCGGCACCGCCGATCCATCGTATCCTCCCAATCGCTCGACCCATTGCCCGGAAATATCCACCCGTGCCATCCCCCCGGAAACATCCCATGCCGAGGCAAACTTAGGTTCGACAACGACGTTGCCATCTCGATCGATATAACCCTCCCAATCCTCGATCTTCACGCGCGCAAACCCCTCAGAAAAGGTCGACCCCCCACGGAGATCTCGAATGGTGTCGCGGGAGATTACCAGGGTGCCGCTTCGATCGATATATCCCGAACCCAGCTCCTGTGAACCCACGCCCGCCAAGCCTTCGGAAAAAGATTGAGCCGAATAAAATTGGGGCGCAATGACCACCTCTGCGCTGCGATCGATATAACCCCAGGTGTAAAACGGTCTTCGATTGGCAAACTCAACGGCTGCTAACCCCTCCGAGAAGGATTGCGCCCCTTTAAACTGCGGCGCGATCGCGATCTGTCCGGTTTTATCGATGTAGCCGTATTTGCCATCAATTTCGATCGCCGCCAATCCTTCTGAAAAATCCAAAATTGGATGTTCTTGCAGGGCGATCGCCCAATTTCCCGTGCCATCGATAAATCCAACGAGATCGGAGAATCCGCCATCGAGTTCCACGGTGACTCGTGCCAAACTATCGGCAAAAGGAGAAATCCGAATGTCGCGCACCGTTGCCGATTCCGGGAGAAAAGGTTGCACGTCAGCTCTGGCGATCTGGGTTTGCAACGTTCCGGCGCGATCGATAATCCCTGGACCCGATGGTCGCGCCACGATCGCCAAATCTTGGGAAAACTGACCGGCCCTGTCAAATTGCGGTGCGATCGCCCAGTTCCCGCGCGTATCGATATAGCCCCATTTCCCCGCATCTCTGACTGCGGCTAATCCTTGGGAAAAAGATTTCGCGTCCTCGAATTGAGGCTCAATGACCTCGTTACCATTGGTATCGATATAGCCGTATTTTTCGCCTACTTTCGCCAATGCCAAACCATGGGCAAAGGAGTCGATTCCCCCCATTTCCGGCACGATCGCCCAACCCAAATTCTCCCCCCCAATATATTCAATGGGAACGCTGCGGGCTAAAGATCGCCCTTGGCACATCATGGCGGCAATTTCTGCGCGCGTGGCGTTGCTCGAAGGGTTTAGCTGTCGGGGATTGGGATAATTGACGGCAATTCGCCCGAGGGTCGCTGCGGCGATCGACGCTTGCGCCCATTGAGGAATGTCATCGGCATCGTCAAACTGTTGGCTGAGGAATTGGGCGGGGTTGTCGGGAACGCGAAAGTTGATGGCATTGGCAAATACCACCAAAGACTGAACCCTGGGAATCGGGAGATCGGGTTGAAACCGCCCATCGGGATATCCTTCAAATAAGTAGTATTGATAGGCCCGTTGAATGGCATCCCGCGCCCAGTGAGATGCCCGAACGTCGGGAAAGTCTCCTCCCCATCGCGTCCCTCGGGAATGGTGAAAGAAAACCCGAGTGGTGTTGAGGGCTAAAATCGCGAACTCGGCACGGGTGACGCTGGCGTCGGGTTTAAAGCTACCGTCGGGATAGCCGCTGACGAGGTTCCCATCGGCCAGGCGGCGAATGCAAGTTTCGTTCCAATGTCCGGCAATATCGTTAAATCCCAACCCAGCAGGGGTGACCAGATTCCAGAACGCGGTGGCAGCGCTCGCGATATTTCTCCATTGATTCCTCGTTGCCATAGCTCTTGTTGCGATCGCCCAAGTCTTGCAAAGCCTTTGTCAATATCTTACGATCGCCTGACCCGAAAACCCGTGCTCTAACAGTGTTAGTGCGCTCGAGACGTCATTTGCGGTTGAGCGTCGAGTGTGGCTCGGTACCCATCCTCAAGGGATTTGAGAGAGTTGGGGTCGCTCAAATAGTAGAAGGCACACAACCAACTGACGGCAAAGAGTAACCTCTTAATTCGTTTCATAATTCATTCGCAATCTTGGACTTAGGTCAACCGATGGCGATACTTCCCTGATGGCAAAAAGATAGGTTTTACCCATGAGTTTGTCTGAGTTCGCGGGTGGTTTGAATATTCAGCGCAATTTCGCTCTCCCGAGTCGGCACTCGATACCGCAATTTTACGGAGATAGAATATCGATCGCACCCCGATCTAGAAAGTCGAGCAATATTTTCAGTGAAATTTCTGAAGATAACAGTTGTCGAGTTTCGCAACACGATCGCTTCAATCGATTTATAAATCTCGATCGTTCGATCGACAGACAAAATCTTATCTTATTTCCTAATTTCAATTATCTAACAAAATCGACCCATTTTTTTTAAAGAAATCGTAAAATTCAACAATGATGTGAAGGTTTTCCCTCAATATCGTAGCCTTTGCAGTTTTCTGTAACCCGCTCGATCGAAATAGCCAACTCTCCCTTAACTCAAGACATTCACTGATAGATAATGCTTTTTCTAACATAACCCGGGTCTGAAAATATCTCAAAATCAGTGATACGTTGAAGTTATACAATTAAGTTATACATTCTGCTGCTATCTGTAATGTCTTTACAAGCAATCTCGATTCCAACCCAGACAGCGCGACCCCCCATCGCTACAGTCATTTTACTCCATGGTTGGGGGGCAAATGCTCGCGATTTAGCCGGCTTAGTTCCCATATTAAACTTACCGCACTATCAATTTATCTGTCCCGATGCACCATTTTCGCACCCTCACGTTCCCGAAGGAAAAATGTGGTACGACCTCGAACGAGAAGATGCTCGAGGAGTCGAAATCAGCCGACAAAAATTACAAGCTTGGTTAAAATCGATAACAAGTCAAACGGGTGTCGATCTCGATCGAACCTTGTTGTGTGGATTTTCTCAAGGTGGGGCGATGACACTCGATATTGGGTGTACCCAACCGTTTGCCGGACTCTTTTCGATGAGTGGCTATTTACACTCCCAGCCACAGTCTCCCAACTCAATGTTTCCGCCCATCGCCATCGCCCATGGGAAACAAGATCCGGTGATTCCTATCTCTGAAGCGATCGACGCACGGGATCGACTCTTAAATTTAGGTGCAACCGTTGAGTATCGAGAATATGAGATGGGTCATGAAATTTGCCCGGATGAAATTGCCTTTTTGCGAGATTTTGCTCGGAAAGTCTTGGCAGAAGCCTAAAAAAATCAAACCTCAAATTGTCTGGATTTGAACGGAACAATTATGCGCCTTCAATTGGTGAGGATTACAGTTAAGCACTCGAGTTCAGTTGTTGAGAAAGATTAACCCGCCCGGTTTGCCATCGTTTAGTGCAGTACGATCTGTGGTAAAGAGTCGAACTAAACCCGTCAATTCACTGTGAAGTATAGATAGGGAGGAGGCTGAGTCAATGGCTGCTTTATGTAATTCCACGCAAACGATCTCGACGCTAACACCGGCTGATGTCAAAGTTTTGGCAACTCGGTTGGAAGCCGATGATTATGCCACCCCGTTCGAAGGACTTGATGATTGGCACCTCCTGCGGGCGATCGCCTTCCAGCGTCCCGAACTCGTCGAACCCTACCTATACCTGCTAGAATTTGAAGCCTTCGATGAAGCGTGAGGTGGCTGCACCTCGCATTCTCATCGGCATCACCGGCTCGATTGCCGCCTACAAAACCTGCGAGGTCATTTCAACCTTAGCCAAGGGTGGGGCTGATGTGAAGGTGATTCTCACGGATTCCGCACGAGCGTTCGTCGGACCGATAACCGTTGCCACCCTCAGCCGCCATCGGGCTTATACGGACGAGTGTTTTTGGCAGTCCGATCGCGGTCGTCCCCTGCATATCGAACTGGGGGAGTGGGCAGATGTGTTGGCCATCGCCCCTTTGAGTGCCAATACCCTCGCCAAACTCGCTACGGGGATGGCCGATAACCTCCTCACCAACACCGTTCTCGCGTCGACCTGTCCGATTGCCGTTGCCCCAGCGACGAATACTGATATGTGGCAGCAAGTGGCCGTGCAGCGCAACTGGCAACAACTACAAACCGACCCTCGCTACCACATCATCGAACCGGGGGCGGGAATTTTAGCCTGCGATCGGGTCGGAACCGGAAGAATGGCAGAACCGGCAAGCATTTTGGCGAGTATCGAGTCTCTTCTGCACGCTGGAGGAAAACGAGATTTAGCTGGCAAGCGAGTCTTAATCAGTGCTGGGGGAACGCGGGAATATCTCGATCCGGTGCGATTTATCGGCAATCCTTCCACGGGGAAAATGGGGATAGCTCTGGCAACGGCAGCCGCCCATCGCGGCGCATCGGTAACTCTCGTCTGCGGTCCGGTGGAACCCACCTTACTCACCACCGGACCGGCAATGGAGATCGTTTCCGTCACCACCGCAGAGGAGATGGAACGGGCTTTACTCGCTGCCTTCTCGCAAGCCGATTGGGTGGTGATGTCCGCGGCCGTCGCCGATGTCAAACCGACCACCTACCATCAGGAGAAGTTACCAAAGCGATCGCTACCCGATGCGCTTCCCCTCGAACCCGTTCCGGATATTTTGGCCCAGTTGGGAACCCGCAAACAACCTCACCAGCAGCTGATCGGATTTGCCGCCCAAACGGGGGATATCGAAACCCCCGCCCGAGAGAAGTTGCACCGGAAGAAATTAGATGCGATCGTCGCCAACCCGATCGATCGACCCCATGCGGGATTCGGCAGCAGCACCAACGAAGCGATTATTTTGACAGTGCGAGGCGATCGAATTGCGATCGAACCCTGTTCTAAACTGAAGTTGGCTCATCACCTATTCGATGCGATCGGTTGAATCGAACCCGCGCCACATCTGAGTTTATAGCGGTTTGCAGAAATATTGACCCCATACAGAATTTGCCGGAAACATGTGAAAAGCATCAGGAATTTCAACCTGGGGTCTACCTTTGTAAAAACCGCTGTAAATCGGAGTCGATCCGTTACGATAGCAAAAAGAGTACGAACGCCAGCGGGGTGAGAGGTTCTTCTACTCATGACTCGAATCCACATCACATCCTGGACTTTCAAGTATCCTTAACCCGAACTGAGGTTATTTAGATCGCCGTGAGGTGAGCCTCGCTTGCTCTCGGGGGCGTGGGGAGTATCGGGAGAGAATTGATCCCAACTTCGATACATCCGTTGAGAGGGTTACTTTTGAGCCAACTTATCGAGCTTTTCTCGTACCGCCAAAGCAAAAAGCGATCGAATCAAGAACAAACAGGCAAGTCCGGATAATCCGAACGCCACGACCGCCCAACTACTGTAGGGGCCCGCGAGCAAAATTGCCCCCGACAGCAGGGTAAATCCCGTCAGACAGGCGTACATCAAACTTTTGATGGCTAAGTGAATGCGTTTGAGGGCCCGATCGCTTTCGGGAGAACGCACTCGCACCTGCAATTCTCCCCGTTCGAGTCGTGCTTCTAAGCGTTGAATCAGAATTTCTGCGGCACTGGGTCGATCGAATTTTGTTTTTAGAAAAACCTGAGCCTGTCGCGTCAGCTCGATCGCCAAATTGCTGCGTCCTTTGGAGAGGGCAATACTTTTCACAAAAGGCTTGGCACAAGCGACTAAATTGTAATTTCGATCGAGGGTGCGAGCCAAGCCATCGAGGGTTCCTAATGCTTTCAAAATAAACGTCATCTGAGCCGGTAAGCGGAAGGGTTGGCGCTCGAACATCACCAACAATTCTTCTTTAATTTCCGTAAATTCTTGAAAATCGATCGGTTTTTCGCGGAATCGATCGAGGAGAAATTGCACCAACGATCGTATGGGAACTAAGTCCGAACCGCGCTCGATCAATCCCATCGACAACAGCGTATCGACCACTTCATCAGTATCTTTGCGCAAAACGGCAAAAAACGATCGGGTCATTTCCTGTTTGTTGAGAGTATTAATTTCGGCCATCATCCCGAAATCGTAGAAAATAATGTCCCCTTGCCTTGTCACCGCCATATTACCCGGATGGGGATCGACCTGGAAAAAGCCATCGATCAGAAGCTGTTTGAGATAGCAACAAATCCCAATTTGATTGAGTTCTTTTAAGTCGATACCGCAGGTTTCGAGGGTGGGTCGATCGTCAATTTTGATGCCGGGGCAATAGTCGAGGGTTAAAACCTTTTCGCTGGTGTAGCGCCAGTAAACTTTCGGCACGACGACTCGAGCATTTCCAGCAAAGTTTTCCCGGAATCGATCGGCGTTTTTCCCTTCTTGTAGGTAGTTAATTTCTTGATAAATTAAATCGCGAAACTCGTGATAGATTTCATCGAGATTGTATTGGCGCGAGGGGGGAAAAAATCGCTGACAAAATAGAATTAATTGATACAGCGCCTGGAAGTCTAAATTAAACAATCGCTCCAGTCCCGGTCGCTGCACCTTGACGACCACATCTTCTCCAGTATGCAATCGCGCTTTGTGAACTTGTCCCAAACTCGCCGCGGCAATGGGAAAGCGATCGAAATCGCGAAATAAAGCATGAATGGAGTTATTGAGTTCCGATTCGACTAGGGCAATCGCCTGGGCACCGCTAAACTCGGGCACGTTATCCTGAAGTCGTCCTAACTCTCGGACGTACTCGATGGGTAGTAAATCCCCCCGAGTCGAAAGTGCCTGTCCGATTTTGATAAATGTCGGACCCAAATCTAACAGGGTTTTGACCAGCCACTTCGCCCGACGTTCTCGATGTGCGGGAGAATTGAGAGATCGCACCCGATCCCACCACACAAAAAACGTCAATCGAGCCGCCGCCCCAAAAATATCAATTTGACGGTTCGAGAGCTTATATTTCGAGCGTTGCCAGCGCCACGAGCTAGCGGTCGCGATGGTGAGCATAGAATCGGAACGTCTGTACTGGGGATTGAGTCATATTCGTTGCCTCAAGGTCGCCATTTCTCGACACGAGCGCGAGAACTATGACGCTTCGAGGGCGACGGGCACTACCATCATAGCCCCACTTAGACCGACAAAGCCCATCGAACGGCTTCTGGGAATCTCAATTTAACCCGCAATGGAACGCGAACCTGTTGCGCGATCGCTCCGACCCCCCAAATCTCGAGCGCCACCGGCATTGGAGTGAATGGCGATCGGCCGCAGCGCCAGAGTCGCCTCCGGTACCATCCTCAAGAACGAGGCGGTGCCCGAAATGTCACTTCTTCAACCGCACCGCGCTCTCCCATCTTCTCGGCTTCGGAGCCATTATGGGTGATCAGTATGCCGCCGGCATTCCCCGCAGAGATAGTGAGCTGCTCCTTGGCTTCCCAAGAGTGAGTTCCTTCCGAGAGCATTCCTTCAAACGCGATTTCCCCATCGGCTTCCACCAATACCCACGATGCTTCCGTGACGGTTACGCCAACGCGCACCGTTGAGGAATCCGGTCCCTCTCGACTTGCCGTCGCCACCAGATTGGGGGTGGGTTTAGAAGATTCGGGTTTCGGTTGGGTATCCGATGCGAGGGTCGTTTTCGGCAGGGATTCTTGGGGCTGAGGGGATGGCGTTTCCGGAGCGCGCGACTGTTCGATGGAATAGGACAGGCTGCGAACCGAAAAGACAATCAGGAAAATGTAGAGTAGGTAGAGATGAACGGGACGCAACTGAGCTGCTGGAGACTCGCGCCAATTCGTTTGTTTGGGTCGGTTATCGATGCCTGTTGGAAACTCCCTGGCAAAAGCCGCTCCATTTAAGCCGAGGGAATCGGCAAACCGTCGCAGCATTCCCTGGATGTAAACCGGTTCTGGCAGGTGTTCGATTCTGCCCTCCTCGATCGCCGTCAGGAGCCGTACTGGAATCATCGTGAGATCGGCAACCTCCTCCAACGACAAATTTTCCTCGTGCCGTTTTTCGCGCAAGCGTTCTCCCATCTCGGCGAGCGCCAAAGCTGGGGTGAGTTCCCGATTTGATTGTGCCCCTTCAGGAATTCCCAATCGGAGGTTTTTCAATCCAGGCAGTTTGCGCACCACCTTTTTCAAGACGATCGGGCTATTTTTCAACTTGGAAATTCCTTCCTTTAGATTCATCTCCTGTGCTCCTTAAGTCCTGATAGCACATCTATTCCGATATTATGCCGATGTGGCATTAAGTTGAGTCAGTTCCGAACCTGTGAGCGGGCGATATCCACCCGGGGATAATTTCCGTTGACCCGGATGTTGCAGTCGAATCGAACCGATCGCGACGCGATGCAGTTTGAGAACTGGGTATCCCAGCGCTTCGGCAACTCGACGAATTTGCCGATTCCTCCCCTCATGCAACACCACTTCGATCTGGGTGCGTTCCGGAGAATGGCGATCGAGAATTCGAACTCGCGCCGGTAAGGTTTTGCGCCCGTCAAGGTCGATCCCCTCTCGCCAAGCCTGTAAAGCCGACTGGGGAGGACAGCCTCGAACTAACACTCGATAGGTTTTAGAGATGCAATGCCCTGGATGAGTCAGACGAAACGTTAACGCTCCATCGTTGGTTAGAATAATCGCCCCGGTGGACTCAGCATCCAAGCGTCCGACGGGATGAATCCCCAGACCGCGACGCAGACGACCCGGTAATAAATCTAAAACGGTTTTTCTCCCTTGAGGATCGCGGCAGGTTGACACCACTCCCACGGGTTTGTTCAGTAACAAATAAACCGGTTTTGGGGGACTCGCACCGATGGCAATGCCATCGACCTCAATGCGATCGCGGGTAGGGTCGGCTTTACTTCCCAATCGAGCCACTTCACCATTGAGTCGCACCCGCCCTTCTACAATCATCTGTTCCGATCGACGCCGCGAGGCAATTCCCCATTGAGATAGGAGTTTTTGCAGCCGTTCCTCCACAATTTCGCTTAAAGGTACACAGACCCAACAAACTCAACTTTTTGATGCACTTAGTTTAAGTTATCTTTTCTACTTACTACGTACAAATATTACAAGAGCTAGCAAAAATTGAGGAGATGTTTCGTAAAATTTTGGTTAAGAATTCGGAATTTCGCAGAAATTGACCCATCCTCAAAACCTCGATCGTCTCGTTGCGACCCCCCCAACGATCGAGAGACTTTCCCACAAATCTGAGTCGATCTACACTACGATCGTGTATGGTGCATAGTCTATTATCTCCTGCGGGTCTCCTGGCGAACCCACGGGCGGGTGGCTGCCCAACTCCGATTAGCGATCTTGATTACCTTTCATGCAAAGCGAAGCTTTCAGTGAGCTGTTTCCCCTTTTCAGTGCAGGCAACCCAGAAACCCTCGAGTGGCTGCTCTCCGTCGCTGACGAGCACGAGTACCCCCCCAGTCGGGCCGTCTTAATGGAAGATGCCTGGGGCAATGCGGTCTATTTTCTCGTTTCTGGCTGGGTCAAAGTCCGAAGACTGTCCGGGAAAGATGCAGCTACCCTGGCGATTTTGGGGCAGGGGGACTTTTTCGGGGAAATGGCCATTCTCGATGAATCTCCTCGTTCGACGGATGTCATTGCCCTAAGCAAGGTCAAACTCGTGAGTGTATCCGCCCAACGCTTTATTCAAACCCTGTTTAAAGATTCTCAACTTCACCATCGAATGCTGCAATTGATGGTTCGACGGTTGCGTCAAACCAATTTGCGCTTTCAGATGCGAAATCGCCCACCTGCAGTTCAACTTGCCCGTACTTTAGTCACCCTCGCAGAAAATTACGGCGAGAAAACTCAGAAGGGAACTCAGATTTACAACATCGAGTTCAAAGACTTGGCCGACGTTACCGATATTGGCATCGAAGAAACGCGCAAAATTATGGAGAAACTCGTTGCCAAAGGCTGGCTGAAGATTGAGGCCGCTGAGGAAGCGATGTATTTGACGAATCTCAGACAGTTATCTCACTTGGCCGGACATATGGGTTAACCTCACGCACCTGATCGAACAGTTTCCGGTGAGGGTGGGGTGTTGAGAATTTTCGATTTTAGATTGGGCGATTCTCGCGCGATCGCAACCGCACCTGTTGGTGAGGACATTTTTTTGCGTGCGCGCGTGCGAAGCATATAAACATCTTGCTCGCGTTGTATAGCGCTTCGTCATCAGTCATATTGACACGATTGAAGAAATAACGCGGTGTGCGCTCTTTTTGCACTCGCGATATGGTGAGCGAGCAGACTTATCCAAAACTGACGTTACACTACTGGAAAGAAAAGCCAGCGAGCTGGGTTACTCCTTTACGATTGGATTTCGTGCGATCGCGCTTTCCGCCAAATCGCCGTTGTTTGGAGTATCCCTGACTCCTCACCGCTAGAACTGAGATCTAAAATTTCATGAAAGCAGCCAATTCCATCCAAACCCATCAACCTTCTACCTCTGTTGCCATCGCGTACCAAGTGGCAATGTCACAGCCGGAGTCGCATTTATTCGAGGTGACGCTGGAGGTGACGGGTTGGGAGAGGGATTTTTTGGATCTCAAGCTGCCAGTGTGGACTCCCGGTTCCTATCTGGTGCGCGAATATGCCAAACACGTGCAAGATTTTAGCGCTGCTACCGTCGAGGGGATGCCATTATCCTGGCACAAAGCGAGCAAGAACCACTGGAAAATTGAAACCCCCAGTACGTCTGGGGTGGTGGTTCGATATCGGGTGTTTGCAGCAGAACTGACCGTACGCACCAACCATCTCGACTCAACCCACGGGTATTTTAACGGCGCGGCGCTGTTCTTTTTGATTCCCGGATTCGATCGCATCCCCATCGACGTGGCGATCGTTGTCCCCCAACCGGACTGGAAAATCGCCACCACATTGCCCGAAATTGCCCCCCATCGCTTCCAAGCTCCGGATTTTGATACCCTGGTTGATAGTCCCTTTGAAATAGGTACGCACGCCAAATACGAGTTTGAATCCTGTGGGAAACCCCACGAATTTGCGATCTGGGGACGGGGAAATCTCGAGGTCCAAAAAATTCTCGCCGATACCGATCGCATCATTCAGGTCGAAGAGTCGTTATTTGGCGGCTTGCCCTACGATCGCTACTTGTTTTTACTCCACCTCTCCGCTGGAGGCTTTGGGGGGTTAGAGCATAAAGATAGCTGCTCGTTAAACTACCCGCGATTGGGATTTCGCCAACCGGATAAATACAACCGCTTCATGCAGTTAGTCGCCCACGAGTTTTTTCACCTGTGGAACGTCAAGCGGATTCGTCCCAAAGCCCTCGAAACCTTCGATTACGAAGGCGAAAACTATACGCCGTCTTTGTGGTTTTGCGAAGGAATTACCAGTTACTACGATACGATTATTCCCTATCGGGCTAAAATTTACGATACCAAAACCTTCTTCAAAATTCTTTCTCAAGAGATTACTCGATTTCTCACCACTCCCGGTCGTCGCGTTCAACCCTTGAGCGAGTCGAGTTGGGATGCTTGGATTAAGCTCTACCGTCGAGATGCTAATAGCGATAATTCCCAAATTTCGTACTATCTGAAAGGGGCAATGGTCGCATTTTTGTTAGAGTTAAAAATTCGCAATCGCAGCCAAAATAAAGCTTCTCTCGATGATGTGATGCGCCAGATGTGGCATAAGTTTGGGAAAGATGAAATTGGGTTTACGCCCACTGAGCTACAGTCGGTTTTTGAATCGGTCGCCGGGGAGCAACTCGATGATTTCTTCGCTCGATATCTGCACGGGACGGAAGAGTTACCCTTTGAAGAATACTTATCCTATTTTGGTCTAAAACTCAAAGATAACCGCGCCGAACAACCCCCATTTTTAGGGTTAAAAGTTACGACCAAAAACGAGCGGGCGATCGTCCAATTTGTTGAAGTCAATTCTCCAGCTCAACAGCTAGGAATCGAACCGGGAGACGAGTTATTAGCCATTGATGGTTTGCGCGTGGGGGCAGAGAAACTCGCCGATCGCCTTAAAGATTATCAAACCGGCGAGACGATCGCCATTAGCATCTTTCACCAAGACGAACTCCGCACGGTTTCCACCCCCCTTGCCGAACCTCGCCCCACTCGCTATCAGTTAGTTGCCCTCGAACAACCGACCTCCGAACAAGCAAATAATTTTGAAGGCTGGTTGGGAGTTCCCCTTTCATCAATGCAACAAAATTGAAATATCTTGAAAAATTTGGAGGATTGCGTCCGAGATTCACTATACAATAATGGGCTATAAGTATATTGAAGTTAATGATTTAGAGTCGATCTGTCATTTTGGCTTTTCGGGTCTATCGGGCCGCAAACCTTGTCTTTGCCATCGGGAATAGGGCTAAACATGCGAGAGAGCAGGTGTAAGGGTCTCTTAGAATCGTCTTTTCGGATGCACTCGCACAATTGAATTTCGCCAAAATGTATTGACTGGTGCCCCGTGGAGAGGTTCGAGGCGTTGGCCCGTGCCCCATGACCCTATTATCCCCTGGAAGTCATGAGGCATTTTGACTTGAGCCAGGGATAAAAAACTTCACAGTATCGATCGTTGTCCGAAGCGAGTTTGACGAAGCAATCTCTAGCCTTGTATCAATCTGGCTGTTTTCAACTTCAGAGTAGGCGATCCGATCGATGTTGTGTCATTTGGAACGGCAGTTTTGGAGAGAAGTCACGAGTGAAAATTTTGCTGGTAGAAGACGATGAGAGTTTGGCCAACCTGGTGCGAGATGCTCTCATCGCTCAGCATTATTTAGTCGATTTGGCCACGGACGGTCAGGCAGGCTGGGAGTTAGCTGAATCCTTTACCTACGACTTAATTTTGCTGGATTTGATTCTCCCGAAGCTAGATGGCATCAATTTTTGCAAGCAACGCCGCGAGCGAGGCGATCGCACCCCCATTCTCTTGGTGACCGCTCAAGATACCAGTACCACCAAAGTCACCGGTCTGGATGCGGGAGCCGATGATTATGTCGTCAAACCCTTCGACCTTCAAGAGCTCCTGGCCCGGATTCGCGCGTTGTTGCGGCGCACTCAAGACGAGCGCACTCCGATTCTCGAATGGGGAGCCTTTCGCCTCGACCCCCGCAGTTGTCTGGTTAGCTACGACGAGCAACCCCTGAAGCTGACGGCAAAAGAATACGGATTGCTGGAGTTATTTTTGCGCAATCCCCAGCGGATTTTTAGTAAAAGTGCCCTGCTCGATCGACTCTGGTCTTTTGAGGAACCTCCATCGGAAACGGCCGTTCGGACGCAAATGAAAGGCTTGCGACAAAAACTCAAGCAAGCGGGGGCGCGCACCGACGAAATCGAAACGATTTACGGTTTGGGGTATCGCCTCAAAACCAAAGAGAAAAAAACCGCCAACGCCCCCGCAACTCCTCCACCCGCAAATCCCCCAACATCCGAGACCGAAACCACCCCAGCCAACCCCCTGCCCCCAGATCCGACAAAATTAAATGCCATTTGGCAGCAGCACAAACCTAAATATATCGAGCGCGTTGGGGTCATTCAAAAGGCGATCGCCGCCCTCCGAAACCAAACCCTTAGCCCCCAGCTACGGGAAGATGCCCTGCGAGAAGCCCATACCCTAGCGGGCGGATTGGGGATTTTTGGCTTCAAAGACGCATCGAAACAGGCGCGGGAAATCGAACGCATTTGGTTAGAATCGGACCATCTCGAAACCGAACACATCGAGCAGTTAGTCGAACGAGTGGCGGCCTTGCAACGAGAACTCGACTTCGATCGCACCGGACATCCCCAAACCTCCGAGCAACGGGAATCCGAAACGAATCGAACGCGGAGGTCGTCTGTCGTCAACGGTTCCAAGCTGCTGGTGGTGGAAGACGACGAGGCTTTAGCCCAAGCGGTTGCGGCCGAAGCGATCGCCTGGGGAATGCAAGTGGAAATGGCCCAAAACCTCGATGAAGCCAGAAGGGCGATCGCCAATCTTAGACCCGACGTTCTCCTGCTGGATTTATGCTTTCCCGACTCCACCGAGAGTGGGTTCGTCCTCCTCGAAGAATTACAAAACGATCGCGCGAAAATTCCCGTGGTCGTATTTACCACCCGCGAAGGCTTTGCCGATCGGGTTAAAGTCGCTCGCTTGGGGGGACGGGGTTTCTTAGCTAAACCCATCGCTCCCGATCGCGTCCTCGAAGCGATCGCCCAAGTTCTCGATCGCTCCTATCTCCCGGTGGCCAAGCTTCTGGTGGTCGACGACGATCCCGAAACCCTCGACAGCTTGCGGACGATCCTCGAACCCTGGGGATTTAACCTGACTTTGCTCGATGGGCCCCAACAATTTTGGGAAACCCTCGAAGACATCAAACCCGACCTGTTGCTACTGGATCTCGACCTACCGAAATTTAGCGGCATCGAACTCTGTCAAGTGGTCCGCAACGATCCGCGCTGGCAGGAGTTACCGATTTTAATGCTTTGCACTCGCACCGATGCAGACACCGTTCAGCGCGTGTTTTCTGTGGGTGCGGATGATTGTGTATCCAAACCCATCATTGCGTCGGAACTGGTCGCTCGCGTCCTCAATCGCATCGAACGCTCCCAACTGCGGCGACAATGGGCGAATACCGTCGATCGTCAACTTCAAGCGGATTAGAATTTTTGGAAAAGGGAATCGGGAACGGGGAATGGGGAATGGGGAATGGGGAATGGGCATTGGTGAAAGGTTAAGCAATTTTGTCAGATGTCAAGTAGACTGGTCGAAATCGCCCAATCCTTTATCAACTATAACTTTCCACGATTGCCCTCTTCTACGCAGGGGGCGTGGGGTCTCCCCCCAAGGGCCGGGTTGGCGACAACTTATTGGAAGGTTGACAAAGTAAATACAGCCTTAACCTTTCACCAATGGGGAATGGGGAATCTAGCCACCGGCTCCCGTTTCTCCCCCAGCTTACCTTCACCAATGTCCTGGCTAGCTTGACGGTGGCGATATCGATCGCCTCAAATGTTCAAGATAATCTTTACACAGCCGACGGGTTATCTTTGTGATTCCTTTACCTAACTCGCGATCGAGGCGAAGACACTAAAGATAAGGCTGAAAAGTTGAGACATAGGTAGTAGACATCCGATATAGACCTGGAGCAGCTCCCAACCTTCGCGGTTTGCTCCAGGACTTTTTTTTGCTTTTTACAGCTTTTTAGAGCAGTCGCCACTTTGGTTCGGACAGATTCTGCACGTACATTTTCACCCCCTCTTCTCCGGCCTCCCCCGCTCCTGAAACTCCCGAAGCCTCCGATAAATTGGCTATATTTGGAACAGTCTCTTTGTCAGGAGTGCTAAGATCGGCTCCGACCTGATGTTGAGCGAGTGGCCCGAGCTTTGGCTCGAACCCGTCACGTTCCGTTTGCGAAATACCATGAATCCAAAATCTAACCCCTCTCAATCTGCTGAATCGTCCTTTTCTATGGAGGATTTTGCCAAAGCACTCGAACAGCACGACTACCAGTTTCAGCAAGGACAAGTAGTGCGCGGCAAAGTCTTCGAGTTTGACAAAGATGGGGCTTATATCGATATTGGCGGCAAATCCGCCGCGTTTTTGCCCCTGCGCGAGGCCTCCCTCAAGGCGATCGCAGATTTATCGGAGGCCGTCGAGATTGGGGAAGAACGGGAATTTTTGGTCGTCCGCGAGCAAAACTACGAAGGTCAGGTGACGCTGTCGATTCGGCAGATGGAACTCAAGCGAACCTGGGATCGGCTGGTGGAATTGCAAGAGGAAAGCCAATCGTTGCAGGTGCGGGTGACGGGGACGAATAAAGGCGGAGTCACCGTAGACGTTGAAGGGTTGCGCGGTTTCATTCCCCGATCGCATTTAGTCGATCGCGGCGACTTGGAAGCACTGGTGGGTCAACCCCTAACGGTATCTCTCTTAGAGGTCGATCGCGATCGCAAAAAACTGGTGCTCTCCCAACGCAATGCAGCTAAAGCCACTCGCCTCAGCAGTATCGCCGAAGGACAAGTTGTGGAAGGAGAAGTCGTGAACCTCAAACCCTACGGCGCGTTTGTCGATGTGGGTGGGGTGACGGGTTTGCTGCACATCCGGCAAATTAGCCAGAATCGCATCGATTCCCTCTCGGATTTCTTGAGTGAGGGACAGAAAATTAAAGTCGTCGTTGCTGAAGTGGATGAATGGAAGGGACGGATTTCCCTGGCGACGCGGGTATTGGAGAACTATGCCGGTGAGTTGTTGGAGAATTTCGACGACGTGATGGCCAATGCCGAAACCCGGTGGGAACAGAAGAAGTCCGCAGAGGCCGCACCGACACCGAAACCCGAGGTGAAAGCAGAGGCAGCAGAAGAGGAGTGAGGAGCTTCTGAGGCAGGGGGACAGACAATAGAGTCGTTCCCCAGTTACAGGAGATGCGAGCGATGCCTCCAAAAAATCTGCACGATGCCGCCCTGGGTTGCTTCCTGGGGGCTTTAGTCGGTGATGCGGCAGGGGCGACTTTAGAATTTATCGGACGCCAACCTACCCGCGAAGAGGTTGACTGGGCGATGGGAATGCCGGGGGGTGGCGTTTGGAACGTGGCCCCCGGACAGATTACTGATGATGGGGAACTGACGCTGTGTTTGGCTCGGGGGTTAGCGGTCAAGGAAACGTTCGATCTCGAAGCGATCGCCTGCAATTACGCTCGCTGGATCGATTCTCACCCCTTTGACATCGGCAACACGACGGCTTTTTCCCTGGGCGCGTACCGGGAATTGCAATGGTTGCCACTATTCTCCAAACGCGGATATGCCGGGGTAATGCGTCAGGCAGCATCCGATCGCTGTATGGCCTCGAAAGCCAACGGCAGTCTGATGCGAATTTCGCCTTTGGGGATTTGGGGGCATCGATTTGACGACGACAAACTCGCCGATTTTGCCCGTCAAGATGCGCGGTTGTCCCACCCAAATCTGAGTTGTGGTGCGGCGGCGGCTTGTTATACGATCGCTATAGCAAATCTGATGAGAAAACCGGGCGATCGCAAAGCGGCTTTTACTGCGGCGAAAACTTGGCTGGTATCCCAAACTTCGCCAACGTTTCTCCAAAATCTCCCGCAAAACTCAGAAGCGGTTTCCGGGGCGATCGAAGTTCTCCACTGGCTGCAAGATGCGGAAAATAACGTCAACGTTGCCTACCATCCCCACATTGGCTTTGTGAAAATTGCCTTCACCCATGCTTTCCGTCACTTACTGCTGGGTTCCGATTACGTCGAAGCGATTCGAGAAATCCTCCTGGGGGGCGGTGATACCGATACCAACGCCTGTATCGTCGGTGGACTTGTCGGGGCGGCTTGCGGGGCGAGTCGCATTCCCGAAGCGATGAAAAATGCTGTTCTCCAATGCGATCCGCAACAGGGAAAAAATCCCCGACCGGAATTTCTCAGGGCGGCACAAGTACCGGAATTGGTGGAGAATCTAATATAGCAGTCGCAACGACCGCGCTTGACAATTTTGTAATCTTACCGGATTCCTTCCTCCCCTGCTTCCGGTGAGGTGGGCGAAGCATTTGGATATGTAAAGTTTCGCGTGACCCATCATTTATCACTCCAATGCTTTGCCCCTACAGTGCCCTGCCCTCTCTGCCCACCTTAACGAGTATCCTAATCGATCTACGATGCCTGCCCGAGTTCGATCGCCCGAATTTCCTCCCCAATTCCCCTGGTTAAATACCGATCGCCCCCTTTCCCTGAAATCCCTCAAAGGGCGCGTCGTTCTCCTGGATTTCTGGACGTATTGCTGTATCAACTGCCTCCACGTTCTCCCGGATTTGAAATACTTGGAACGAAAATATCGAGATAGCCTAACTGTGATTGGCGTTCATTCGGCAAAATTCGAGAACGAGAAGGAGATCGAGAATATCCGGCAGGCGATTCTGCGTTACGATATCGAACATCCAGTCATCGTCGATCGCAATTTTGAACTGTGGGAACAGTATGCGGTGCGGGCGTGGCCGACGATCGTGGTTATCGATCCTGAAGGGTACTGCATCGGTCACGTCGCCGGGGAAGGCAACCGAGAAGCTCTCGACGAAGCGATCTCCGATCTCCTCCAACAACATCAGGATAAAGGAACGACGGATTTTCACGCCATTTCCTTCACCCTGGAAAAGCAAGCCCAACCCCTCACGACTCCCCTCGCGTTTCCGGGCAAAGTCCTCGCCGACGAAACCACAAATCGATTATTCATCGCCGATACCGGGCACCATCGCATCGTCGCTGCCACTTTGGAAGGGGAAGTCCTGCACGTTATCGGAACCGGAAATGCCGGACTTGCCGATGGCAGCTTCGACACCGCTCAATTTTTTGCCCCCCAAGGGATGGCGTGGGATGCGACACAACAACTTCTCTACGTTGCCGATACGGAAAATCACGCCTTGCGGCAAATTGACTTCACTCGGCAGGAAGTTAGTACGATCGCCGGAACGGGAAAACAGCGCGATCGCTTCTCTCCCGAATCCGGTGAGGCGATCGAAGTTCCCCTAAACTCTCCTTGGGATATCGCCTTAATCGAGGATATTTTGCTCGTTGCTATGGCCGGTTGCCATCAAATTTGGGGCATGGATTTAGACGATCGCACCATCGGCATTTACGCTGGTAGCGGGGGCGAGTCTTGCATCGATGGCACCCTCGACGAATCAGCATTTGCCCAACCCAGTGGCATCGCTACTGACGGGACGGAACTTTTCGTTGCCGATAGCGAAACCAGTTCCATTCGCGGGGTGGGGTTGGAAGAAGATGCGATCGTCCGTACCCTTTGCGGCAGTGGGGAGTTATTCGGCTTTGGAGATGCGGATGGAATGGGGGAAGCGGTGCGCCTCCAGCATTGTTTGGGGGTGGAGTACGCCGCCGGATGGCTGTGGGTGGCGGATACCTACAATCACAAAATCAAGCAAGTCAATCCGCAAACCGGTTTTTGTAAGACTGTTCTGGGAACGGGCGAGGAGTTCCGCGAACCCTCGGGTTTGAGCGTGGCGGGGAACAACCTCTACATTGCCGATACCAACCACCATCGAATTTGTCGGGTAGATTTGGCAACGATGGAGGTGGGGGAGTTCGGGTTACCGGGATTGTGTGCACCCCAGATGTGCGTACCCGATCGAAATGGATACTAGATGTAGACGAGCTAAGTTACTCTGACCCTCGAGCGCGACGGAACAAATGTTCGTGCTGGGGATGGTAAAGTTGCGATCTCGTCTTCTGGTCACCCGCCGCCAACGCCGGACTGACAACGTACAGCGTTGTCCGAATCAACTTCTCCCGTTCGGTGACCGCTGCCATTTCTGCTAACGGAACCACCCAAATCTGCTCGTCGGGCCATCCCAGGCGATAGCAGACCGCGACGGGGGTATCGATCGGATAATGTGCGGCCAACTTCTCCTGCGCCTTCTGGGCGTGGCGGGCAGCTAAATACAAGCACAAACTCGATCGATGAGCCGCGAGGGATGCCAACTCCTCCGCCTCAGGCACCGAAGAGGCTGCCCCGCTAATGCGCGTCAGGATAATCGTCTGCACCAACTCCGGCACCGTCAATTCCACCTTGAGCTTGGCTGCTGCCGCCTGAAACGCGCTGATGCCGGGAACAACCTCAAAGGGAATGTCCGCCTCGGTTAGGGCTTGCATTTGCTCGTGAACTGCCCCGTAGAGGGTGGGGTCACCCGAGTGAAGGCGAACCACCGCGCGACCCTCCCGCACCCGGGCAACCATCACCGGCACGATCTCTTCTAAGGTTTTGCTCCCAGTGCGGATAATTTCCGCATCGGCGCGAGTCTCGTTCAAAATCTGGGACGGCACGAGGGAGTCGGCAAAGAGAATGACATCCGCTCGCGCCAAAAGATTCTGAGCTTTGACCGTGAGCAATTCCGGGTCGCCAGGTCCCGCCCCCACGATATAAACCGCTGGTTTGAGAGACCCGAGCGAAATAGCGTCTGTTGTCATTACTCTTCCTGCACTGTTTCGAGGCGATCGCTATCGGCAAACACCAGTCGCAGCCAGGGCGGGGCAACAAACGTGGTTAAAATCACCATCATAATAATTGCCGCTTGCAACGAGTCCGATAAAACGCCGCTGGCCGCCCCCACACCGGCAAACACCAATCCCACTTCACCTCGGGGAATCATGCCCACGCCAATGCCCAAACGCTGAATATCCGGTTGACCGAACACCGTAAAGCCAGTGACGACTTTACCCACGATCGCAACAACAATCAAGAACGCAGCAATGACCAATCCAGCGCGATTGCTGGGAACCGTGGGATCGAGAACCGCTAAATCCGTGCGCGCGCCCACCACGACGAAGAAAATGGGCACCAGCATATCCGAAATCGGAATCACCTGTTCTTCGAGTTCTTGTTGAATTTCCGTTTCCCCAAGCACCAATCCAGCGGCAAAGGCCCCGAGAATGGCTTCGAGTTGAATGGCGGCGGCAACGTAAGAGAGTAAGAACGCAAAAATCAACGCCGAAATCAACAGCGGACCTCGCGTTTTCAACTGTTTCACCAGGGCGACGAAATAGGGACCGAGCAACCGTCCCAGGACGATCGTTCCGATTAAAAACGCTCCCGCACTAATCGTGAGGTAGATAATATTCGTCACTTCGATTTCGCCAGTTTTCACCAAACTGGCAACCACCGCCAGGATGATAATTCCCAAAACATCATCGAGAACCGCCGCACCGATGATAATTTGCCCTTCTTTAGAACTCAATCGACCGATTTCAGCCAGAACCTTGGCTGTGATGCCGATACTCGTTGCCGTTAGAGCCGCTCCGGCAAAAATCGCCGGAATGGTCGGTACGCCAAATAGGGCAATCAGTCCGAGGGTTCCTAGGGTAAACGGGACCACGACTCCCACCACCGCGACGATCGCCGCTTGGGGTCCGTATTTAATCAGTTCCGAAAGTTCCGATTCGAGTCCGATTTCAAACAGCAAAATGACCACCCCCAGTTCCGAAAGAACCGAGATGACCTCGCTTTGCGCCTCGAAGGTCACCTGCAACGCATCCGGGGTCAAACTGCTGGTTGCCTGGAGAACGCTCATAATCAGCGAGTCACTCCCGAGGGCACCCGAATCGGGAAAGACTAGTAAATTGAGAGCGGAAATCCCGACAACCACCCCACCGACCAAATCGCCGAGAACGGGGGGTAAGTTAATCCGGGCGCAGATTTCACCCCCAATTTTGCTGGCGAAGTAGATGGCCACCAAACTCAGCAGCACACCAGCCAGCACGATCGAGGGTTCGGCTTCCACTTCAGTTTCGGTGGCGGTCGCCAGTAACGGGGAGATCGCGCTCTCCTGGAAAAGCATCGAAAAAAACGTGGGTAGGTGTACCCAGTCAATGCAATCAAACATTCACGATGTACTCAAAACTCGCTCTGTCTAATGTACATGGTTATCGAGCGCTATTGACGACGGGGAATGCTGACCGGTGTCGGTTTTTTGGCGTTGAGTTAAGTTCTTCAGGGAGGCAAAAGATGGTTGAAACTCCTGTCAATGACCGGAAATACGGGGAATTGGAGGATACAACGGAGGCAGGAGCGAATAAACACCGTAAATATCGGTCATTAGGAATTGACATCGCCAACAACCTGCTCTCAAAGTGCGGGGTCAGCAGACTCCCATTTTCCATTGTTGAGTGAAGGTCAACACATCCCGACCCCGAACGCGAAACCATCTTCCTTATGCAAACACCCGATGTTTGAGAGATGGCATTTGGCTGCGAACCTGTTCGATGCGGTTGGGATCGATTTCGGCAATCGCCATCCCGCTTTCGTCTCCGGCATCGGCGAGAATCACTCCCCAGGGGTCGACGATGGTGGCATGACCGTGGGAGTGGCGCAAATCGTAATGACAGCCGGTCTGAGCCGGAGCAATGACGTAACAGGTATTTTCGATCGCTCGCGCTTGCAAGAGCACCTGCCAGTGGTCTTTCCCGGTATAGGCGGTAAATGCGGCCGGTACGAAGAGGATGTCGGCCCCCGAACTAGAAAGATGGCGGTATAATTCGGGAAAGCGCACATCATAGCACACCGACAGACCTAAATTTCCCAATTCCTCGGAAGGATAGACCGAAGGCAAGTCCGTACCGGCTTTCACCGTTCCGGATTCTTCGTAGGTATTACCATCGGGCAGGTTGACATCAAAGAGATGCACCTTTTGATATCGAGCCAGTTCGATGCCGTGGGGGTCGACGATGGTTGCGGTGTTATAGACTTTGCCATCGCCCACCGGTACGGGAAATCCTCCCCCCACGACGGTAATTTGATAGCGCTGGGCCATCGTTCTCAAGAATTGCTCGCTCTGCTGGGAAATCTCTTGGGCTTGTTGGACTTTTTCGGCTTCTTCTCCCAAGAACGAAAAATTCTCCGGTAAGCTCACCAACTTTGCCCCTTGACGAACGGCTAAGTCAATGAGTTCTTCAGCCTGAATCAGATTTTTTTGCAAATCTGGGATGCTGGTCATTTGAATGGCTGCGGCAAGATAGGATTTCATAGATAACTCGATGAAAGAAGGTAAAATTTCGTCCAAATTACATTGTCTCTAAAAGTGAGAAGCCAGCAGCCAGAAAGATCTTATCCTTCTGACTCCCGACTTCTGGAGTAAATGGATGTGGGGGGATCGAGGGAACCTTCGGATGAGACTCCCCTACGGTGACCCCCACAATCGATTTAGTTAGGATTCGATCGCCAAGCGACTCCTGTCGAGGAATGCAATTTCCACCGCTTTAGATCCTCTGCGACTGCCGTCCAGTAATATTGAGGAAAGCAGACGTAGTCAAATCCACAGCAACGGAAAATTTCCTCGATCCGGCAATATCGAGCGAGGGACCAATCTCGCAAAATTTGCCAGGAGGGATGAAGTCCCTTGGCTTCGATGAAACCATTGGCTTTCGCCCGCAATCGCGGCAAATACTCATCGAGCCAAAACTCAATGAGTTGGTAGTAGCTGCGATCGCGAATGCATTTCGATTGCAAAATCTCCTCGCGAGTGACGCCGAAGCGTGCTAAAACCTCCCGAGGAAAATAGCAAATGCCCTGCTGTGCGTCCTCGTGCAAGTCACGCAAGTTGTTGTAAAACTGGTCGAGCATCCCGAAGTAACACGCAGCTTGCCACAGATCTGGCGATAAAAATGGCAGAATCTGAAAGAATCTACCCGCCAAATGTTCGAGCATTTGTTCGTATTCTTCGAGGCTGTCCACAACCAGATTGGGCTGGTGGTAGGTGGAAATCGCCTGGAGATAGATATCCCAGGATTTCACCGCCAACACGTCGGCCCGAGTGATTTTCGAGCCGAACCAGCACCCTTGCATTCGAGTCAGCATGGACTCGCGAGGATGACCCGGGGGTACGAAGCCGCGATCGCGCAAAAACTCCCAACCCGCTCGAAACTGTTGAAATTCACAACAGCGATCGTCGAGTAGCTCGTTTTCCGCCCATCGATCGACTAACCGAATCCAGCCAATCCGCTCGATCCAGTCTTGACGGACCCCCGGATCTAATGTCATCACCCAAGCGACGTTGTCTTCGTCCTTGAGAGAATCATCAGCGAAAGCACGGTACAAAGACGAGCCCACCAGTTGTGAGATCTGCGCCTTTGACCCGCGAGCGTCCGAGAAACGCTCGTTTTGTACGTTTGATGTAATACCAATGGATGTATACACCCTGAATACCCCGAAACTCTGTAAGAATTGCCAAAATTCGGCCGATGAGACACCGACCGATTGTTGAAATTCAACTACCTATAGATTAGATCGAATTTCTCCAGCCCAAACTCCTAAAACCCCGAGCAACGTGCGTTTGTTACATCCCTATTCCGATACGCGGGACTCAATTGCCTTGACAGGTACACATTTGCTCCAACTCGATCGCACTCGAGCTTGTCCGTATTTACTCACCCCATAAGAGTCCCAAAGGCGATCGAAATTCAGTAGTTCTTCAGGAAACCATCTGAATTTCTGTGGATCTGAGTTAAATTGTAACTAAGAATCTGGCCGTAAAATCGGCTCTTTAGGTAACTAACCTCGGAGCTTTATCGCATAGAGACTTGGTGGATTGGTTTTGGGGTGCATATCGGTACCGCGTCCGAAGCGCAACTCGTCGGGACGCTTGCGGGTTGAGTTGACCCCATCACGAACCCGAGTGGGTGGCGAGATCGGTACACAGAGCGTATCCAGATACCCGGTAAACATGGTATGTCCTCCAAACACGAGCATGGTAAACAGCCTCGGCAATTGGCATTCTTAGAACAGCAACGACTGCCGTTTGAAAGTATACCCACGCCACCCTACCGTTCTTTCCCCCAATCTCAAACCCACTCCTCCATGCCCATCGAAGTTGGAATCCAAAATTCAGAAGAGTTATTCCGCGCCTATGTTGAGACGGCTAACGATATGGTGTATACCGTCGATCTCGCCGGTAATTTAACCTATATTAACGACTACGGGCAGCGAATTTTAGGATGCGGTCAAGATCGATGGCAGGGTCGCCCCTATCTGGAATTTATTGCCCCGAGCTGTCGCGAAGAAACGGCTCAAGCGTTTGCCAATTTGCTCTGTACCGGCGAACTCAAAGACTTCGAGTTCATGCTCCAACCCATCGATAGCCCGCCGATTCACATGGAAGTGAACGGTCGCTTGCTCTTCCGCAATGGCAAGCTCATCGGTGGCATCGGTATCGCGCGGGATATCACCGAACGCAAGCGCTTCGAGCAGCAGCTCCAGATGTTTGTGAAAGCGGTCGATTCGGCTTACGATAGTGCGGCGATCGTCGATCTGCAGGGCAATGTGATTTATGCCAACTCCGCCACCGACTGGATGTTCGGTTACGATGTGGGCGCTCTGGTGGGTCAAAATGCCGCCATTTTTTACCCGGAAGACTCTCAAGTTCCGATTCAATGGCTGATTCAGCAAGCGATTCGACCTCGCCACAATCCCTCGAATCTCTTCAATCCCGGGGGATGGAGTGGTGAAGTCATCTGCCAGCGTCGCAGCAAAGAGCGATTTCCGGCCCTGGTGTCCGTGAGTCCGATTCTCAGCGAAAACTCGACACCCACCGCCGTCTCGATTATTTGCCGGGATATTACCAGCCAAAAAGCGATTCAAGCCGAGTTGGCTGCCAAAAATCTCGAACTCGAACGGGCTAGCAAGCTCAAATCGCGCTTTTTAGCAAATATGTCTCACGAGTTGCGAACTCCCCTGACTTCGATTTTGGGGTTTTCGTCTCTGCTCGAACAGCAAATTTTTGGGGAAGTTAATTCCAAACAACTGCAATACATCCAGCGCATTCACCACAGTGGGGAGCACTTACTGAATTTGATTAACGACGTGCTCGACTTATCGAAGGTTGAGGCGGGGAAAGTCAAACTCGATGTCGAGCCGATTTCCATTCCAGAAGTTTGCGAAGCCACCCTCTCCTTAGTCGGCGAACAGGCGCGCAGCCGCAACCAGGAAATTCAAGTTTCGATTCAACCGGATTTACCCCTACTGGTGGCTGACGAACTGCGGGTACGGCAAATGTTACTGAATCTACTCTCCAATGCGATTAAATTTTCCCCAGAGGGGGGTCACATTGGGTTGGAAGCCAAGACTCAAGCGGGATATTTACATTTGGTGGTTTGGGATGAAGGGATAGGCATTCCCGAAGACCAACAAACTCTTTTATTTCAACCGTTTCAACAACTCGACAGTAACGGAAAGCAGCACGAGGGGACGGGTTTGGGATTGGCGTTGACCCGACAGCTGGCCGAACTCCACGGCGGAACGGTCGAATGTCAGTCCAAGGCAGGGGAAGGCAGTCAGTTTACCATTTCTCTACCGCTGAATTTACACCAGCATCCGACAGATGAAATCTCCCAACTCAGTTCCCACAACAATTCAGGAAACGGTTCGGCTAAATCGAGTTCTTCATTACTCTTAGTCGAAGACCATCAGTACAATGCCATGTTATTGCGGGACGTGCTCCAATATTGGGGCTACGAGGTTCACCACGTGGGTGACGGTCAAGAAGCTCTCGACTGGCTGCAAGATAACCATCCCGACCTGATTTTGATGGATATTCAGTTACCCGGACTCGATGGTTTGGAGCTCACAAGGCAAATTAAGGCCAATCCAGACTGGCAGTCGATTCCTGTGGTAGCGACAACGGCTTTGGCGATGATGGGCGATCGCGAACGCTGTCTCGAAGCTGGCGTGGAGGATTACTTGAGCAAACCTGTCAATTGCGATCGACTCGCTGCAGTTCTCAAGAAATATATCATGTAATTGCCAGCGCTAAAACTGGCAACGACCCCCCGAGCTCTTCGAGAGCGAGCCACCTCAGCCTGCCCGTCTGGCGCGACTTCCCCGAGGAATGATGGCTCTGGAGGTTGCTATATGTTAAGCTGCTAGCTTGACAGGGGTCGATCGCGATCGTCGAAAAGTTACTCATTTTCTCGATGGATTCCCCACTCGGCATTCTGTGCTCGATTGCCACAGATCGAACAAAAAGAGTGCGATCGGAATCTCGATCGGTTCCGCATCAGCAGTTGGAGCGCCCGATCGTGTTGCCACATTGATACGTACAAGCTTTTGTATCGCAACCGCCAGTGCGGGCGCAGACAATGCCCGACACTGAGCTCGTTAACCGGTGCTCTTTCCCTCCCTGCCTCCCAACGGTCGGCGTTCCCTTGCGTATGCGCGCGCGAACTCGGGGTCCGACCGGCTACCTCCCCTGCCCACGGTAACTTGTGCCCTAACCGATATGGCTACTGCTATATTTGCCTCTCCCGGACGAATTCTATTTGAACTCGGACCGCTGACAATCCGCTGGTACGGTCTTTTGATTGCATCGGCCATCTTAATCGGGGTCAATCTCTCTCAATCTTTAGCCAAGCGCCGGGGCATCGATCCCGAAATGGTGGGAGATTTAGCCATTTGGCTAGTGCTCGGGGCAATTCCGATGGCCCGACTGTACTACGTCCTGTTTCAATGGCAAACCTACGCCGCCCATCCCGAACAGATTATCGCCATCTGGCGGGGGGGAATTGCCATTCACGGAGCCATTCTCGGAGGTCTTCTAGCAGCTTTCCTGTTTGCTCGCTTTCAGAAAACTTCTTTTTGGCAACTCATGGATGTTGTTGCTCCCTCCCTGATTTTAGGTCAGGCGATCGGGCGATGGGGGAATTTTTTCAATTCAGAAGCGTTCGGCGCACCGACGGATTTACCCTGGAAGCTCTACATTCCCCCAGAGGCACGTCCGGCAGGATACCAAAATTTCGAGTACTTTCACCCCACGTTTCTCTACGAATCCCTTTGGAATTTGATGGTATTCGGACTGTTGCTAGTGTTGTTTTTCCGCAGCCTGAAAGGACAACCCGTCCTCAAACCCGGGACTCTATTCTTGGTCTACTTCGCCAGTTACAGTGCCGGACGGATTTGGATCGAAGGGTTGCGCACCGATAGCTTGATGCTCGGGCCGCTGCAAATTGCCCAGGTGGTGAGTGCCCTAGGAATGATTTTGGGCATTGTCGGGTTAATTTGGCTCTACCGGTTCGATCGCACCCTACCGGATGTCGTCCCCTCCCATTCATCTCAGACGCGGCAGTCGGGAGAATGAGGAGATGGGGCGAAGGGAAGCAACGGGAGAAATTGCGAAGGGTTTTAGCTCCCCAATGCTCCCGTTGTCCCACCCCCCGAGCGACTAGTGCCGCTACGGGTCATTAAAAATGCGTCTTGAAAAGTTGAACGGGACTCAAACCGACACCGCTCGCGATGCACGCAAAATAAAAAATTAAAAATGCTTACTGTACATAGCTTTTACCGGTTGAAAGCTGGTCAGTTATTTCTGCCGCGCTGCACTAGCTCGTTGCATACCGCAAGCCTCGATAAACCAAGGAAACAGCCTTTTGGAGCGAGCCTCGATTCACGTCAGAGCGACCGAGTACTTTACCGAGATCTTCCTCGGAAAGAACGCCCGCCCGATAACCTTCAAAGGCATCCACAACCGTCTCGAGATCGGCTTTAGAAAACGCAAAACCTTTTTGATTGGCAAATTCTGTGACCAAAATACCGCGCTCGCCCTTGAGCGCTCGGGCTTCTTCTACATCTAATTCTCCGGACCCACTGATGTTACCATCTCCAACTCCCATCAGAGCTTCGAGCTGTTTTTGCAAAATTGCATCTGAAGATGTCTCGTGCATAAATTGTAAAACTCGCTGGATGGGTGTTGCCCCTTGGGTTTCTTGAATTTTGGCACCGCGATACTTCAGAGGTTTGTTCGGCGGCGAATCCATCGGAATTAAAGTCCCTCCAGATTTTTGATAGCGAATCCCGCGATAGACCAACTCTACGGTCTTTTTCATGGAGGGAAGCGCATCTTGGGGCTGGAGTTCCAACTCCGACCACCCCAAAACTGCCGATAACTGTCCGAGGGAGAGTTCTCCAGACTGGTGGCGACCAAATGCATCGACAACGGTATCGAGTTCCGTTTTAGAGAACTCAAACCCTTTTTGGTTGGCAAACTCTGTGACTAAAGAGCCGCGCTCGCCCTTGAGCGCTTGGGCTTCTCGATCGTCTAGCTCTCTGGCGCTACTGATATTACCATCCCCGGCTCCCATGAGGGCTTCGAGTTGTTTTTGCAAAATTGCATCCCTTGATGTCTTCCGCATAAATTGCAGAACGTTTACAATCGTCATCTTTTTAAAATGGAAGCGTTTTTCTATTTGAGGCGTATTATGGCAAACATGCCATCGAATATCTTTCCGAAAATGGAATGAGAGTTGCCGATTCTGGAAACCATCATCTCGGTCATTTTGGGCGCGCCATTCAATATGAAATCTTGCAAGTCCTTAACCGATCGAGCTTCTTATGGTACAAGAGGAGATTAGACTCTATGGAAATCTTCTCAAACGATCATGAGACATACCCTTTCCGTGCTGGTGGAAGATGAGGCGGGTGTCCTCACGCGAATTGCCGGATTATTTGCCCGTCGGGGATTCAATATCGAAAGTTTAGCGGTGGGTGCTGCCGAACAGGGGGGCGTTTCCCGAATTACGATGGTGGTGCCGGGAAACGATCGCGTCATCGAGCAACTCACCAAGCAACTCTACAAATTGGTGAACGTTCTCAAGGTTCAAGATATTACCGAAGTTCCCTGTGTCGAACGGGAATTAATGTTGCTCAAAGTCAATGCCAACAGCACGACGCGCTCGGAAATCCTCGAAATCGTCCAAATTTTTCGCGCCCGCATCGTCGATGTTTCCGATAGTTCCGTCATGGTAGAAGTGGTGGGCGATCCGGGTAAAATGGTGGCGATCGTCCAAGTTTTGCAAAAGTTTGGCTTGCGCGAAGTTGCCCGCACCGGAAAAATTGCCCTGACTCGCGAGTCGGGGGTGAATACGGAATATCTCAAAGTCGTCGAAGCCAAAGTGTGAACTCGCCATAGCTCCTCTACTCCAGAGCGCTGGCTTCTGATTTCACGGGGGATTGCCCCAACACGGACTTGCGTCCGCGCTTTGGACTTACATCCCCTCCATCAGCAGAAGTCCTGGTTCCCAAGACCCGTAGCTGTCTAATTCCTTCTGCTTGCGATATTGATTGCCGCATTTTCGTCACGGTCGTGATGCGTACCGCAACTTGGGCAATCCCAGTAGCGAACGTCTAGAGGTAGTTGGCCGATTTGATAATGGCAGTTCGAGCAGGTTTTCGAGCTGGGGAACCATCGGTCTATCTCGACCAACACCTTCCCTTCGCGTTCGAGTTTGTACGCGAGGAAGTTCACAAAGGTTCCCCAACCGACATCGGAAATAGCAGACGCTAGCTTATGGTTCCTGACCATACCTTTCACATTCAGGTTTTCCACCACGATGACTTGGTTGTCGTCAACGAGCTTTCGAGAAAGCTTGTGTAAAAAGTCAAAACGAGCATTGGCTAGTCGCTCATGTACTCGTGCTACGAGTTTACGTGCTTTATTCCTTGAATTACTCCCCGTTTGTTTGCGAGCGAGTTTTGTTTGTTTGCGAGCCAGATTCCGTTCGTGCTTTTTAAAATACCTAGGGTTCGCGAACTTAGAGGTTTTGACTCCATCATTGACAATGGCAAATTCTTTTAACCCCAGGTCAATTCCGGCAACTTTACCATCGGTGCTTGGGGTTGGTGTCTCACTTTCAATCTCAGTCAACACCGAAGCAAAATACTTACCCGATGGGGTCATGCTGACCGTCACCGTCTTGATTTTTCCTTCGATGGGTCGATGAAGTTTGGTCGTAACCTCCCCCAGTTTTCCGGGAAATTTCAACAGACCATCGACCAACTTGACACCCTGCGGGTATTGGATTGATTGTCTGTTTTTCTTCGACTTGAACCGAGGGTAACGGGCACGACGAGCGAAAAAGTTCTTGTAAGCCGTCGTCAGATTTAATGTCGCGGCTTGAAGAACTTGCGAATAGCATTCACGCAGCCACTCGGTTTCGGGGTCTTTTTTGAGTTTCGGCAAGTAGGAATTGAGCGCTGATTGCGTCAAACCCTTCCCCGTCTCTTGGTAGGTGGTAATGCTCAAGTTGAGAGCGTAGTTCCACCACCACCGCGCACAGCCAAAATGTTGAGCGAGAATTTGTTGCTGAGAGGGGGTCGGATAAATTCTGACTTTGGTTGCGCGGTGTTGCATTGTTTATCACCCCTTATTAATATTATATACAATTCGCATTAAAAGCATTCCGGATAATAAGAACGTGTTGGTTGAAAATCTCCGAGGCATCGTTCGCGTAGCGTCTGCGCAGGAGAAACCTCTCAATTTTCGCGTTTAGGTTGCTGTAACAGACGCGCTCATTTGTAGCGGCGCGGAATCAAAAGATTCCTTTGTATCGCTGCCAAATAGAGAGCGGGACTTATCAACCCCTCAAACTCCCCATAGTTAAACAAACCGTTTAGACAGACATTTCAGGTCGAGAGTTTCCCCCACGCCAGTTTTGCTGCCCCCACCATCCCCGCTTGGTTCCCTAACCGTGCAACGCAAAGTTGCATACCCTCTCGCAAAATCGGCAGAACGCGACGCTCGATTTCAGCTTGCGCCACGGGCAAAAATAAATCCGCACTGGCACTAATTCCCCCACCAATAACGATCGCCTCGGGCGTGAGCATATATATATAACTGGCTAAACCTGCTCCGAGCAAGCGACCGTAGCTCTCCCAGAAAGCGATCGCCTCTCGATCTCCCGCGCGGGCTTTTTGGGCCAGTTCGAGGGGTTCTAGCCCCGTTTCTCGGCGGATAGCTTGGACGGAAACATGTTGTTCGAGAGACCCGCGATTGCCGCTGTTACAGGGGGGACCATCGGGATTGAGGGTAATCAGTCCCAGTTCCCCAGCAGACCCGTTGCGACCCACAAATAACTCGCCATTGAGAATAATAGCCCCACCCACCCCCGTTCCCAGGGTGATCGCGAGTAAATCGCGACAGTGACGACCGGCCCCCAACCACGCTTCTCCCAATCCGGCGCAGTTAGCATCGTTAGCGAGGGTAACGGGGCAATGGGTTTTGGCTTCCAACCAGTCTGCGAGGGGAACGTCGTGCCAGTTGGCGAGGTTGATCGCAACTAGGGCGATGCGTCCGGTAGCATCCACCGGACCTGGGGTTCCCACGCCGATGGTCGCGCATTTCCCGTCGGGGTCGAGTTGGGCAACTGCCTCCACCATGGCATTCAGGACGGCTTCCGGGGTTGAAGGCTGCGGTGTAGGAACGCTCAGTTGTTGCAGGCAATTTCCGTCTCGATCGAATCGCCCCAATTTTATGGTGGTTCCCCCGAGGTCGATCCCGATCGCTTCGACTGCTATTTCCATAGGCTTGCGCTTCCGTTATCGTGCTTCGACATATTGAACTATAACGGGTTGTGGCAGAAAATAGGCGAGCGAACTTGTTAAAGTTGCTTGACACTCCCCCACTTAAAAGATGGGAGATTCTTGGTTCACGGACCTGGACTTACTCAAGATCATCTCTGACACCGAGCAGAGGTTTAGATCTCCACGCCAGTTGCTCATGGGGGAAACCCCCAAGACCGCACTGGCTCCCAAGCTTGAGTTCCCGTGTGCCCCACGGTACGCAATCCCTTTATGAGGATATTTCGGGCGGCATTTTCATCTCGGTCGAGAACGCAGCCGCATTCACAAACATGGGTTCGAGTCGAAAGCGATTTCTTGACCCGTTTGCCGCATTCAGAGCAATCCTGGCTAGTGTATGCCGGGGGAACAACTACGGTAACTTTGCCAAAAACTTGGGCGAAGTATTCGAGCCACACCCGGAACTGATACCAGCCAGCATCACTAATGGATGGCAAGTTTGCGATCTAAAGTTGCTGTGTATGACAGCTCCCAGATTGACTGCGGTTAAAACCGCTGTACCGATGGCTTAAAACTCGAAAATCGTCCGAATCGTCCCCACCCAAATCGCATCGTTATCTTCATTTTCCGGATTGAGCACCACAAATAAACCGGGGTTAATGGCAATATTATCGTTGACCTGGTAGCGATACTGGGCTTCGAGGTGCCAAGAAGCCTCTTCGGCATCGGGTCCACCATCGTTATCGAGCACCCGAGGGGGCTGACCGACAATCAATCCACCCAAACTCCCCTCGGATCCCAAATCGGGAAACGCCAAGGTCACAGCCCAGTTGAAAATCGTCGCATCGTCCCCTTCGTTCACCCCCAAACCATCCACGGCTGCGTGGGCGAGGCTCAAGCCCGCCCATCCCGAAAGGTTAAACGACGGACTCAGGGCAAAACTGGCATTGAAACCGAAGTGGTCGGCTGTCGTTGCAGTATCTTCCCCAAAGGGAGCGTTCGCCAGTTCGCTGCCGGTCTCCCCAGAAACCACCACTTCTTCGCTGGAGTAGTAGGCGCGGGCGTAGGTCAATCCCAATCGCAGGTCGTCGGTAGGGAAGAGGGCGAGTTGACCCAACGCGCCATAGCTGCCATTAAACAATCCGTTCTTTGGTTCGGGGTTGCTGGGATTAAAGGCAAGATACCCCATCGAAATGCTCGCAGCGTCCCCCAAATCGTAATTGAGGGATGCCCCCGATCCTTCTAAGCCTTGGTAGTAAATGGGATTGAACCGTCCGAAACGAGAGATTGCCCCGGTGAGTTCTTCGGAGAAGGATTCGTTAAAGTTGACGAAATTTTCATTGAACTCGCCCCCTACGGCATCGATAAAGACCGTTAAGGGACCTCCAGAAGCGCCATGTCCGTGTCCGTGTCCATGTCCGTGTCCGTGTCCGTGTCCGTCATGGTCTCCAGAATGTCCCGAGTTCCCTAAAGCAAAACTGTACATTAGTTTGCCCAGACGCACGCTGTTGTCAGAACCTTCATCGAATGCCGTGCGCGTCATGCTGGTTCCGGTGATATTGGGTTCGTCTCCCTCTCCGGGCCCAAAAGGAACCGTATTCAGGGCATCGAGACGGGTGAGGAGCAAATCCTGGCCGGTAAAACTGGTATTGAGCAACAAGCGCACTCGGTTATTGAAGACGGGAATGCTATCCAAACTTTCGCCCCCCGGTTTCTCGTTCCCAAACACGCTACTGACGGCAAATCCGACTTGTCCGGTTAATTTGGTGGTGGTGGAAAATTGGTTGGCTTCGAGTTCGGCCGTGCGGGCTTCGAGGGCATCGACTCGTCCTCGCAGGGTGGCTAGTTCGGCGGCAAACTCTTCTTGCAATCGCCGGATAACCGCTAAATCTTCTGCGGTGACTTCCGCTTCCACATCGACTAAATTGAGAATTTGGTCGAGGCAAGCATTTAAACCGGCAGCAAATTCGTAACGGGTGGTTGCCTGGTTACCGCGATAGGTTCCGTCGGGATATCCGGCAATGCAGCCGTAGCGTTCGACGAGAGATTGCAGGGCTTGAAATGCCCAGTCTGTGGGCTGTACGTCTGACAGTTGCGAAACGGAGGTGACTTGAGAGAGGGGGTCGCTTTCCCAAATCGGGGGTTCTGTGGGTTCGATCGCCATTGCCCCGGTTCCCACAGAAACGCTTCCGAGGGCGATCGTCGGACATAACGCAGCTATCTGCAACCAAATTGTTGGGTATTTCACGTTGGTTTTCCTCACATCTATAAACCGGACGGACACTCGAACGAGTATCAGATCGAGTCACGTTCGAGCGGTTAGCGTTCTCTGGAATATTTGTCTCGATTGGCAGCAAAAACTAACACGATCGCACTGCCCGATCGCGCTCGATTGCTCCCTCGGTTGAATATCCTATCAATCTTTTCGAGTTTTGAGAATAAGAATGATTATCACATTTTTGATGATTCAATCGCTCGATCTCGAAAAGACCGATCGTTCATGCTGGAGTGACGCGAAAATTCTACGGCCCGAAAGCTCGCACGGCTTCCATCGAGAAACTCAATGCCTCGGGCACCTGTTGAGTATCGCCACAAATATTTATAGCAACTGTCAGGGCGGTTAGGACAGAATCGAAAATTTGTGTAACTAACCTGAGGTCTTTCCCCCCCTGCCCCCGAAGCCTCCGAAGCCCCCGAAGCCCATAGTCAATTGTGACCTAACCGATATGGCGACTGCTATACCAGTTGTCTTTATATCAAGTTCGGATAATTCGTGACAATTAAGCGCTACCCGACCGATCTCTTCTTTTAGTCTCTCGGTCGGAGTTCCCGATGCCCCCGATTCTTACCACAACGGTCATTGTCAGTATTCAACCGAACTTGATATTAGTTGGGCAACATTTAACCCGCTAAAACCTGCAGATCGCGGACAGCTGAGGGCTGAATGCTTACGGCTTCTCCCCAACGCGAGTCCAAGTCGAATTCGCCAGCTGATGAGCTGCGATCTTGATAAATCCGGCTTCTTGTAGTAGGCGAATGGGGTCAATTTTTAGCCATTGCTCTTTATACGGCTCAAAGAAGCCTCTGTAAGAATACAAGTCGCCCGGGAGCGAATCTGTGACGACGATCCGACCTCCAGGGGCGAGAACTCGCCAGCACTCTGCTAGGATTACCCGCTTAATTTCATCGGGACATTCATGGAGCAGATAAGTCATATTGACCGCATCAACCGAATTGTCTGGTAAGCCGTTTTTTTCCACTAAACCATGTTGCCAATGGAGATTGGGAATTTCCTGGTGGTAGAGGCGACCGACAACAATCATGAACGGAGAAGCGTCCCATGCCGTGACCGTCGCGTTGGGAAGACGGCGAGCGATCGCCGCGGCATCATCTCCAATACCAGCTCCCCAGTCTAAAATGTGGTGAGCCTCTTTGGGAAATAATCCGGCGATTTCTTCTCGAAATCCCAATGATTTTTTGGGATGAGCGTTTTCTAAAACCGCTTCCATTGCGATTCGATTCCCCGCTGCGGCCGTTGCTGACAACCATCCTCCAAGAACGCTATGAAAAGGCTGAAGGTAGTATTTAGGATATTCGATGGATTCAAAAGTGGCTAATTCCGATTCCCAATCGATCTCGCCTAAATCGGGTGCTTCCTGAAACTGCATCCGGGTCATGACTCGCATCATGCCATCCAAGGGGGCAGAAACGTTTAATTCTGTTTGAATCTGTTTTCTCTGGGTATCGAGATCTAGCACTGCCATACCCGGATCGGGCTGGGATGCTAAATTGCTCCGAATGCCATCGAGAATCGTGGCTGAAATTTCCATATTTTTCTCCTTCAACCCTTTTTATCAGGAGATTGAGTACCGATAAATTCAAAAATAAGAAAACTGAAAGCGCCCGATCGCCAACTCAATGGCGAAGATTCGATCGGACGCAAATCGGCGCGATCGCGCAGCCAATCCTTTAAGCTTGCCGCGAGTAGTATTCCACCACGAGGAGTTCGTTAATTTGCAGGGCCACCCATTCCCGTTCGATAACACCACTCACCGTTCCTTCGAGCTTATCTTTATCGAATGACAAATGGTTGGGAACGTTTGCCAAACCCGGCGATTGCAAGTTGGCTTTAATCATCTCGCGAGATTTTTCCCGATTGCGCGTACCGATAACATCTCCAGGACGGCAATTGTAGCTGGCAATATCCACCACGCGACCGTTGACGGTGATGTGACCGTGGTTGACCACTTGACGCGCAGCCGGAATCGTCGGGGCCATTCCCAAGCGAAACACAGTATTATCCAAGCGCATTTCCAGAAGTTGGAGCAATACCTGTCCGGTAGAACCGGTCACGCGACGGGCTTTTTTCACGTATCTGAGGAGTTGCTTTTCGGTCACGCCGTAGTTAAAGCGGAGTTTTTGCTTCTCCTCCAGACGGATGGCATATTCAGAGCGTTTCCGCCGTCCCTGACCGTGCTGACCCGGTGGATAAGCGCGTTTGGGATCTTTACGAGTTAAGCCGGGTAAAACTCCCAGACGACGAATGACTCTCAGACGAGGGCCTCGATACCTAGACATATAATTTCCTTTGGATTTTTGTGGTTCAATTTAGCACAGACATTCTAGTATACGGCTTGAGATTACCAACCTCCAAGCTCCGGAGCCGGATAATCGCGAATCGTACGCTGTAAAGATAGTCTGTCAAAATAGTATGACAAGATAGTGCGAGCGTTTCGATCGCGACTCTAGTGCATCTCGATCGCCATGGAAACCAAACGCTCCCACTTCAAACTCGATTTCGCGATCGCTCTGATTCACACCCGTTATCAAATCTTTAGCACCGTCCCAAACCATGCACTCATTCACTGTTTCTCACTCGAATTCTGGCTCGAAAAATCAACGTCTGTCGGTCCAACGGGCGATCGCAGGAGTTGCCGCGCTCGGGATGCTGGTTTTTCCCGTCGCACCGGTTTCGGCTCGGGCCGTTCGGGTCGATCGCGACGACTATAACTCCTGCGCCGCAGACTTACTGGGTGCGGGCATCGATCCGGCATTAGTGGCCCCGTCGTGTGCGAGCGTTCTCCGTCCCGAGGAGTTAGGTAGTTGCGTTGCCGATATCGAGTTAGACACCCCAGCATCGGCCCTCGATGCCCTGGGCAATTGTCGGCAAGTGCGGCGACCTTTGGAACTGGCAACCTGCGTGGTGGACATCCACGAGTTTACCGTCGATCCCGAAACGGCGATCGTCCTCGATCGCTGTCGTCGCAGTCTTTTACCGGAGCGTTTTTCTAGCTGCGTGGTGGGCATTAGCGATGAGATTAATCTCGATACCTTCCGAATTACCCCGACAGAAATGATGAATACCTGTCTCGATGCCGGCGAGCGCATTGAAGATACCTTCCCCACATTTGTTCCCCCCCAAAACGAACCCTTTTTCGACGATGAGGGAGGATTGAGATCTCAGAATTAAACGTCAGTTTTGGATAAGACTGTTTCTGGTGAGGGTGGGGAATGGGGAACGGGGAATAGGAAATGGGGATTGGAGAACATTTAATTGAATAATTCTCCTCTCCTGCGTCTCCCTTGCCCCCGAAGCTACCGAAACCCACACCCCACACCCTTCCATCAGTTCAAGGCTTTTTCAATGTTTTCAGCAGCTGCAGTAGGATTTGCTCCATTTGCGGAGACATTTCGATGGGAATTGTTCCCGATCGCACGTGAAGATCGCGCTGGGGAAAGGGGATTTCACAATCGTGTTCCCGCAGTAGCTTCTCGATGCGGAAGTACAAATCGCTGGTGAGAATCGGGTGTCGGCTGGGATCGGAACACCAAACCCACAACTCGAAATCGAGAGAACTGTCGCCGAAACCGACGAACGTCACGCGGGGTGGAGGGAGTTTGAGAATATCTTTATGGTCTTTGGTGGCTTTTAAGAGAAGCTCCCGTATCATTTCCATATCGGAACCGTAGGCGACGCCAACGGGCAATCGAACGCGGGAAACGGGGTTATCATGGCTCCAGTTGAGCACTTCGCTCTCGAGAAAGCGGGAGTTGGGAACGATAATCGAAACTTGGTCGAGGGTGCGAACGATCGTGCTGCGGCTGCCGATGCGATCGATGGTTCCTTTATAATCTCCCACTTGGACGAAATCCCCCACTTGAATGGGACGCTCGAATAACAAAACGATACCGCTACCCAAATTTTTGGCAATATCCTGAAATCCGAAACCGATCCCGACGCTCAGGGCGCTGGCTAAGATGGTTAACGAGGTAATATCGAGTCCCCAGACTTGCAAAATTGCCACGGTGCCGATGGTAATCAAAGTATATTTGACGACGGTGGCCACCACTTCCTGGGCGTTACGATTCAAGCGAGTCATGGGTAGAACGCGCGATCGCAGCTGAGAGGTGACCGTGTTGGCAGCAACCATCAACCCAATCAAGAAAACGATGAGAACGAGTACATCGGTGATGGAGTAAGAACGATCGCCAATCGGAAACAGAGACGCAGTTAAACTCGTGGCAATCGTCCTTAAACTCGTGGCAATCGTATCGATAAAATCGAAGCTCCATTTCCGAGTCCAGGGGAATGAATTGGTAATATAGAAAACTGCTGCTACCCCAACCACTAAGCGGGCGATGGTCAATGTTAGCTTCCAGAGTTTCTGCCAGCTTGCGGATTGCGAACCCACCTCGTCCCAGACAAAATAGCGCCGCCAGATTTTGCCTAATCCCCAGTACATGAATAAAGCTGCGATCGCCACCCCCAGCGACTGGAGGATAGTTTTACGCAAAAACCCCGCACTGCGCTCTTTACGCGCTCGATCTAAGGCATCTTGAAGCTCCTGTTTCCATTCTTTGGCTTGTTTGGGGAGCGTGCGATCCTCTATTTCGACATCTTTATCCGTTACGGTGAGAAGATGGCGATCTCCGATTTTGATGACAGGTAAACCATTCGTTTCTTCCGTTTCTTCAATGAGCAATTGTGGTGATTGGCTCGAACGCACGGCCCGTTCGAGTTCGGCATTGACGATGTCAGCTCGTTGTTGTGCGTTGTACTCGCCGGAATTTTTTAATTCAAATAACTTTTGCCCGTCTAAGATAACGGGTTGGGAGTCTTCTTGAGTTTGGGAGTCCTCTTCGCTTTGGGAGTCTTCTTGAGTTTGAGAGTTCTCTTTGCTTTGAGAGCCTTCTTGAGTTTGAGAGTCCTCTTCGTTTTGGATGCTGGTGACGGCTGGGGAGTCTTCTAGGGGTTGAGATTGCCCGATCGCCCCTGGCAACCAAAATCCACATAAAAGCACTCCCAAGATAAAACCCAGAAATAGACGATACCATCGAGAATCTTGAATATGGCGGTAGCTCTTTGATTTGCCCGATCGAACAGCAGACTTTCCCATTTTTGCCGTATTAACGCCCTTGGCGTTTTTCAAGGGTTCAGCCTCTTATTATGCAAATTAAATGGTGCGATCGACATTAGAAATTGAGAGATCGCGATCGAGCGTAGGATTAAATGTTGCGTTTAAATCGATCGACCTCGAACCACTTGAATGGTTTCCAAATTCGGATCGGAACATCCAGTTATCGTGCCACCCGACGCTCGAACTTGTTGCAAAACCGCGATCGCCGTTTGGGTAATCTCCTCCCCCGGCATCAGAACTGGAATTCCCGGTGGATAGGGACAGATGAGTTCTCCACTCAAACATCCCACGCTGCGAGAAACAGGAATGGTTTCTAGGGGGGCAAAAAAAGCCTCGCGGGGTGACATGGGGGGTGGTGCGGGGGACGTTTCTGGATGGGAAAGCTCGATCGAGAACTCGTTCGAGGAGTGAGAGCGAACCGACTCTCTCGACAGGGTGACAAAACCCTCGATGAGGCGATCGATATCGGCAGCTGTATTGCCCAAACTGATGGCAAAACCGAGATAGCAACGCTCGACTAACTCTGCGGTTACCTTGAAGCGATCGTCTAGAATTTCATCGGCATCGTAGCCGCTTATCCCCAATCCCGTCACTTTTACCATCAGCCGAGTGGGATCGAGAGCGAAAAATCCCGGCGTTGGTGAGAGCGGCATTTCCAAAATAGAGAGTTGAGGAATCTCTGATAGCTGAGTTCTGGCTTTTTGCGCCAGTTGCAGAGTTTGACTGAGGAGCGATCGCCCGGCGAGCGCCATCTGTTGGCGCGCTCCATCCAACGAAGCCATCAGCAGGTAGCTCGGGCTGCTCGATTGTACCAATTGCAACGCTCGATCGAGTTGCCCTTCGTCGATGCGATCGCTCCGGAGGTGCAGCATCGACGCTTGAGTCAGCGCCCCCAATACTTTGTGGGTAGACTGAATGGCCACATCTGCCCCAGCTTCGAATGCCGGTGTTGGCAAATCCGGATGGAAGGTAAGATGAGCGCCGTGGGCTTCATCGACGATGACGGGAATCTGGCGTTGGTGGGCGATTTGGGCAATGCTGGCAATATCGCTGCAAACCCCCTGATAGGTGGGCGATACAAGCATCACCGCTTTGGCATCGGGATGAGCTTCCAAGGTAGCAGCCACCGCAGTTGGGGAGATTCCCAGAGGCAAATCCCAATCTCGATTGTAAGTAGGGTGGACGAAAATTGGGATTGCCCCCGCCAGAATTAGCCCGGAAATTGCCGATTTATGGGCGTTGCGAGGCAAAATAATTTTGTCCCCGGTTTGGCAAATGGCGAGGATCGCCGCGATAATGCCAGCAGTAGAACCATTCACGAGAAACCACGTCCTGCGTGCCCCGAAAACCTCTGCGGCTAAAGCTTGTGCTTCGGCGATCGCACCTTCGGGAGCGGCTAAATTATCCAATTGCGGTAATTCCGTCAAATCGGCTCGAAAGACTTCATTCCCCCACCACTGTAGGAGTTTTGGAGGCGCACCGCGTCCTTTTTTGTGTCCGGGAACGTAAAAGGGTGCGCTATCTTTTTGAGAAACACGTTGGAGAATATCGAGCAGAGGCGCAACGGTTCGATCGAACATTGAGTTTAAGTAATAGTAATAAGTAATAAGTGATATAGCACTACGTAAATAGATTAGGACATCGGTGAAGGTGAGCAGGGGAAGCAGGGGGAGAAAGACTTCAGTAAAATTTCCTAACCTAAGCGCATAGCGCTATATAGAAATTTCAGATTCAGCTATCAGCCGTCAGCTTTTTGCAGGCTCAAAAATCATAAATTTTAATGGATTTTCCGAGCGAGACAATCAATTTAATTTATCTAAAAAAAACAGACTTAATCCATGCTTAAAGCATTTTTATACAAGCCTGATAGCTGATGGCTGAATGCTTACAGTACTTATTTTAAAATTTTTCAAATCAGTGAGGGCTAATTTTGAATCTCAAGTTTTTCTGTCAAAGGTAAATTCAGGGAGTTCGTTCGTACCTCATCTATTCGAGAAATGCTATACTGATTACTTATTATTTATTACTTATTATTGATTAACGCGGTGTGCAACTTTAAGCACTCGCGATATGGTGAGCGAGTCGAAAAATCTCCCTTCCCCCTTTCCCCCGTGCGAGAGGATTTTGGAGAATTAAGTTGCACATGGCGTTATTACTTATTACTTACTTTTTGACCGACTCGAACCGTTGCTGGGAGAGGTTGTGGTGGATTCGCCCAGTAGCGAACGACGCGATCGTAGAGTTCTTGACTTTGTAACCAGAGGTTTTCTTGCTGCGAGGGGAGTGTGTTCATCCCGATGCACCTAATTGAGAAACGACTTGATGCCTATAATCTTATCGCTCTGAAAAATGCGCACATCCCCCAATCGGGCGATCGATAATTCATGCTGTTGCAGGTATCCCAAACTGCTCGTAGCTGCTATCTGTGGTTTGTTGGGATACATCGATCGAAACAGTAATTAAAGGAGATTCGGTCGTTGGCTTCGATTCGGCATTCTGTTTGGCTTCCCAGTATTGCAATAATCGTTCGTGGATGGTGCGGCTGCAAAGCCAAGGATTCATCGGGTTTAAAATTACGGTCGTGGTCATAGCAGATAAGTATTTGGCAGGTCTTTGGCCGACAATACACCTATCGTAAATTTGATGCGGGTTCTGTAGGGTGAGCCGATCGCGCGAAAAATATGAATTTCCCCACTGGAAACGAGTGACTCAAAAAGAGAATCTAATGCGATCGCGATCGCAACGTACCAAGAGAACCGTGGAGATGCTTCAGGAGTCAGGGTTAGCTTGGAGAGTATTAGCCACTCCCCCATCGGGATCGCCCATTCGGTGGACGGTGCGATCGCCAGTTCGTAGGAATCGCGCAACCCTTAAAAGTTGTAATCTTCTCATAAAGAAGGTTAAAGCACTCGATGGCCAATTCGATCGTCTTCGATCTCCATCGAGCATGTCTGAAGACCTGACTCCGACCTGCGATCTCCATCAAAAGAAACATGTCTTGTCATTACAATACACTCACTCGCCGTATTGCCCCGCATCCGATCGCGATCGCCCAAACCGTTGTCTCGAACCCTCCAGACGACAGGATTGCCCAACACGATCCATTTTTCCTCGAGGACTCTCCCATACCCCTCATCCGCAACTTACGGGCAATTGTCGATCGCTATCGCCAACAGATTCGCCAGCGCACCCAACTCAAAAAATGACAGATTCGTGACATGGGTGTTAGTGTCGAAACAGAATGGACGCTCGTCTCATCGGCTCATTTTAAGTCACCCAATTCAGTCACCAATTTGATGGAGAAGCTGACCCGAACACCATGCTAAATCTCCAAAACATATCGATCTGCGTATTGATGCTGAGTCTCATCGTGAATTTGTCCCTGGGCATCGTTCGATCGCTCGGGCGACGGTTTCCATGGACTCGGGCATTATACGCACCCAGTCTGACGATCGCGATCGCTGCAACTACTTTGGTCTTACTCCTCGGTACGGATATTCTCGGGGCGATGGCGAGTTCGGCAACCCCAGCCGCCTCGAATGCCTTTACCCTCCAAGATGCCTTTTATGCCTTCGTCATTATCGCCCTGCTGATTCTCGTCGGTCGGTTCGTTCGGCAGAACGTGCCCTTATTTCAAGCACTATACATTCCCAGTTCGATCGTTGCCGGGGGAATTGCTTTACTCCTGGGACCTGAAGTCTTTGGGGCGATCTCCGGCGGCAGTTTTTTTTCCGAACCTATCCGTTTGGTTTGGTCTCAATCTCCGGGAGTCTTTATTAATGTCGTCTTCGCCGCCCTCTTTCTCGGGGAAACCATCCCCAGTCCGATCGAAATTTGGCGTAAAGCTGCCCCCCAAGTAGCATTCGGTCAAACCATTGCCTGGGGGCAGTACGTGGTGGGATTGCTGCTCGTCCTGACAGTACTCACCCCCGTCTTCGGACTCGATCCGATCGCCGGATCGCTGATCGAGATTGCATTTGAAGGAGGACACGGCACCGCTGCGGGAATGGCCGGTACGTTCGAAGAGTTGGGCTTTCCAGACGGGGGAGACTTGGCATTGGGACTGGCTACCGTTGGTATCGTCACCGGTATCGTCTCTGGGATTCTCCTGGCAGATTGGGGTCGCCGCAAGGGATACGTCCAGGTTGAAACCGGCTCGAACCCCGACGAGAATCCTCAGACTCATAGCAGTAATGAACTAGAAGAATACGAAGACCCCGCCACTCGCGCCGAACGAGCTAGATTGATGCGCGATTTGCTCATCGATCCAATTACCCTCAATTTAGGGTTTGTCGGTTTTGCCGTCGCCATTGGTTGGATAATTCTCAAGACTTTAGTTTGGCTCGAATCTGTCACCTGGGGGGTGACCGGGTTTACCATCATGAACTACGTCCCCCTGTTTCCCATGGCATTGGTGGGGGGAATTTTGCTGCAACTCGTCTTGGTGCGATTGCGCTTAGCCCCCCTAATTTCCCGTCCCTTGATGAATCGCATTGCTGGGGTTGCCCTCGACGTGACGATCGTGACGGCCTTAGCGTCGCTATCCTTAAAGGTATTGGGCGGTAATTTCGTGCCCTTCCTACTGTTAGCGGTGTTCGGCATTCTCTGGAACGTGGGAGCCTTTATTTTCATCGCACCGCGAATTCTGCCCACCTACTGGTTCGAGCGGGGTATTGGAGATATGGGTCAGTCGATGGGGGTGACGGCAACGGGAATTTTGCTGTTACGCATGGTCGATCCGGAAAATCGATCGGGTGCGTTCGAGAGTTTTGCCTACAAGCAGCTCTTTTTCGAACCGATCGTGGGAGGGGGATTGTACACTGCTGCTGCCCCGGCTTTGATTGCTCGTTTTGGACCGGTGACGATGTTATTCGTCAATGCGGTAATTTTGGTGGCTTGGCTGGCATTTGGGATGTTCAATTTTAGAAAATCGTCTTAACGTTAGTTGGGGATAAGACGATTTCTGGTGAGGATGGTGAGATGGGAAGCTCTTAAAGGAGAACGCTGTTCAAAATTGATGCGTTCGCGAAGCGTCTCATGCAGGAGAATCGAGCATTGGGATGAAACAAGATTTCTCGCCTTGCCTCTCCCTCCACTCCCCCAGCTTCCACCGCGATTGCCAGCTCAAATCCACCGGAATCTAAAACCCCTCGGGAAGAAGACAAGGCGAGTGCATCTACATCGAAAATAGGAGCAAACGTGGTGTTGGGACGAGATCGAATTCAACAGTTATGGAAACAAGGATTCTGGAAAAATAAGATTGCCATTCGCTACTTTTGGACGATCGGCATTGGGTCGTTTCTCATCCAATCGGCGATCGCCATTCCCGAACTTCATCACCGCCACAGACTGGACAGCGCTGATGCTTCGGTTCCGACTCAATCGAGCAGTTTGAGTTCGAGTCATCCACAAGTATTTTCTCCAAAACTCTCTCAACCCCTATCTCGGGCGATCGCCATTTCTGCGCTGGAGTCGGCTATCTCCAGTCTGGTTATTGCCGCGATCGTCGCCATTTTGCTCAACCGTCAGGTACGCCGTCCCCTCGACGAGCTAACCCAACTTGCCGAAGCATTGGCTCGGGGAGAACTCGATCGACGCGCTCACCTCGATACCGACGATGAAATTGGGCGGCTGGGTTCCCAACTCAACGATACGATCGACCGTTGGCAGGAAACCCTCGAAAGCTTACAAGACGGCATTGCCGAGCGAGAACAAACCGAAGAACAACTGCAACTGGTGGTCGAAGAACTCGCCCGCACCCGCGATGAAGCCCTCGCTGCCACCGTAGCCAAAAGCGAGTTCCTCGCGACGATGAGCCACGAGATTCGCACCCCCATGAATGCCGTCATCGGCATGACCGGACTCCTGCTCGATACTCCCCTCAATCCCCAACACCAAGACTACGCCCAGACTATTTATAACAGCGGTCAAGCCCTCCTGAGCCTGATTAACGATATTCTAGATTTTTCCAAAATCGAAGCGGGTCAAATGGAGTTGGAGGAATACCCCTTCGAGTTACGCGGTTGCATCCAAGAAGCCTTAGATTTAGTTGCCCTCAACGCGCGGCAGAAGCATCTGATTTTGGAATCTCAGATTGCCCCCCAGACTCCGAATGCGGTCGTTGCCGATGTCACTCGCATCCGCCAGATTTTAGTCAACTTGCTCAATAATGCAGTGAAATTTACCGATGCGGGTTTTGTCAGCCTCTGTGTTGTCGGTCGTTTGCGAGATTGGGCAGCTCATCAGAATTTCGACCTCCCCACATCCCAACCAACCTACGAAATTCAGTTTGCCGTTCGCGATACGGGCATCGGCATTGAGGGCGATCGAATGCATCGCCTGTTCCAATCCTTCTCCCAAGTGGATGCATCCACCACTCGCGAGTACGGGGGGACCGGATTGGGACTGGCGATTAGCAAGCAACTGTGCGAGATGATGGGCGGTCGCATTTGGGTCGAAAGTGGCGGGGAAATCGCGGGCAATCCACCACCGGATTGGGAGTTACAACCTTCTCACCAGCAAAAAATCGATCGCGGCTCGACGTTCTATTTTACGATCGTCGCACCAGCCGCCCCGCAATTCGTGCGTCCCACCCCCCAAGACGAACCGATAGGAGAGCTAGACAACCGCGTTCCTTTACGGATTTTGCTGGCCGAAGATAATGTCGTCAATCAGAAAGTGGCATTGCTGCTGCTGGAGAAACAAGGGATACGAGCCGATGTCGTCAGTAACGGTCTTGAAGTTTTTGAAGCCCTGAGTCGCCAACCCTACGACGTGGTACTCATGGACGTGCAAATGCCGAAAATGGATGGTTTGATGGCGACGCGGCAAATTTGCCAGGAACTCTCCCCCGATTGTCGCCCTCGGATTATTGCCCTGACGGCGAATGCGATGGGTGAAGATCGGCAAATGTGTTTGGATGCGGGGATGGATGACTATCTGGCCAAACCCATTCAAATTGAGGAGTTGGTGCGCGCTTTAAATCGATGCAAGCCGATAGGAGAAATCTCCGATGCACCGACTGATGCGATCGATCCGATCGTCCCAGACGAGGATATCCAGATAATGGAAGACAAGCCGATCGAAACGCCCCCTCTCGATCCTTCCATCCTGCAAGCCTTACGAGACATGGCCGGTTCTCGCGCGCCTGAAATTATTGCACAGATCGTCGATGGCTTTTTAGAAGATACGCCCAACCAGTTTGCCCAACTACAGGAGGCGATCGATACCGATGACGTTCAAAAGCTGCGAATGTCCGCTCACGCCCTGCGATCTGCGAGTGCAAACTTGGGAGCGATGGGGTTCTCCGATCTATGCAAATCTTTGGAAAATCTCGCTCGATCGGGAACGACTCACGGAGCTGACAATTACCTAAATTCCCTCAAGACAGAATACCATCGAGTGGAAATTGCTCTTCAGAAAGAGCGCGATCTGGTTATGGTTAATTGTTAATTGCGCCTAATGTCTATTTGATTCGCCGGAAGAGATCTGAACCAGTGTAGATCGCTGCCTCGAAAAATAGTTCGAGAAGGAGCGACATTATGAACGAGGAAAGAAACATTTTATTCAATAATAAAGAAGGTATCAACATCCTCAACATCCAGGTCGAAAGCAACACCCTGAATCTCCCCTTGTCCCCATCTGGTCAGCTATGTAACCTCACCGAGTCTTGCTAGTGCTCGCGCTCGATAATCAAATTACAATTTGTAGGGCCAACAAGTCCACCTTCTCCAAGATGGTCGAGATGCATATGAAATTGCTCGTCAGTATTTTCATCAAAGTTACCCAAGAGCGAATTACCCAGGTTCTCCAATGCTCTCTGATTTCCCTCAATGATGAGATCTCGACGGAAAAGTGATATTTTTAACTGGTCTTTGTATTCAGGTAACTCGGATTTTCGGATAATCAACCTATCAAGATTCTCAGGATAGAACTCATCTCTATCCTGACTGGCCGCAAATTCTACTTCATCGTTAATTTCAAAAAGGGATTGTCCCAGAAATCTCAAACCGAGTATCGAGTCACAGAGAAGAATTTCTGGATTCTCCACCTCTGCGCTAAACCAAATATTCATTTAGAAGTCTCCAGGTCTTACTATACTTGGATCTATGGAAATATGAGATGCGATGAAAATCCCTCAAAGCCTTACCCGTACCAAGCAAGCTGGCAATTTACCCGAACAACAGACTGTTTTTTGAGGTTGGCTAGCGATCGGGAGTGTCGCGTTTCGTGAATAATCCAGGTTATACGTCATTCATAAGGATATACAGTCGTGAAAACCTGGGAAATTCAAAGCGATACCGGCATTGATGCCCTCACCCTCGTCGAGCGCCAAGACCCCCAACCCGCGTACGGTGAAGTATTGGTGCGCGTCCGGGCAACCTCCCTCAACTACCGGGATTTACTGATGGTGCGCGGGGCTTACGGCAGCGCGATCGAACTACCCCGGATTCCCCTCTCCGATGGTGCGGGGGAGGCGGTGGCAGTCGGTGAGGGCGTTTCGCGCTTTCAAGTGGGCGATCGGGTTGCCGGTATCTTTTTCCAGGATTGGATTTCCGGGGAACTGATGCGGCAAAGCCTCAAGTCGGCATTGGGTGGAGAACGAGATGGAATGCTTGCAGAGTTCGTTGTTCTCTCGGAAGAGGGACTCGTCAAGCTTCCGGAACATTTATCCTACGAAGAAGGAGCAACCCTTCCCTGTGCGGCAGTGACAGCATGGCACGCTCTCCAGGGAATTGCACCGGGGGATACAGTCTTATTACTCGGAACCGGGGGTGTTTCCATCTTTGCACTTCTGTTCGCCCAACTCCACGGTGCCAGGACGATCGTTACCTCCAGTAGCGATGCCAAACTCGATCGCGCCCGAGAACTGGGGGCAACGGAGACCATCAACTACAAAACCACCCCGGATTGGGAAAAGCAGGTATACCAACTCACCGATCGCCAGGGGGTCGATCGCGTCGTTGAAGTCGGAGGCGCGGGCACTCTGGCAAAATCCTTCAAAGCCGTCCGCGTCGGCGGTACGATTTCCCTGATTGGCGTTCTCGCAGGGGCGAGTGGAGAAGTCAATCCTCTGCCCATCATCATGAAACATCTAACGGTGGGAGGCATTTACGTCGGGTCTCGGGAAATGTTCGAGGCGATGAATCGAGCGATCGCCCTTCATCAACTGCGCCCGGTTCTCGATCGCGTTTTTCCCTTTTCGGAAGCACCAGAGGCTTACCGATACCTCGAAAGTGCCGCTCATTTTGGCAAAGTGGCGATCTCCGGGCCCGCCTAAACCTCAACTTCGTTACGCCGATAACTTGACATATTGGCAAAGTATGATAAGCTAACTTAACTGCTAATAATTCTCTGATAGCGCCCCACCACTTTGGTGAGGGTGTTTTTTGTGTTTTGCGCGCTCTTTGGGAGAGATTGAAGACGTTGCGCGATCGCTCGGAATCGTTAAAGTAGTTGGGGAAGCATAGGATAATTCTCGAAACGCCCCATGGCAAAAATATTGAGTGCGACGCTCGACCCCAAGCACCTGGGCACTATCATTTGGGCGATCGTCATCGTTTTACTCGGACTCAGTATTACCCCTGCACCCTGGTACCAATTTTGGGCGTTCGACATTGCCGGCGCTGGATATCTTTGGTATGGGGCAACTTCACTTCTTATATTGTGTAGCTTGGCGTATTTCCGCCCCCGTCCGCTGCGACGACATTTACGAAAGCTAATCTTGACCTTGGCGATCGCTCTGATATTCTATGGAACGACGATCCTCAACTGGTATATTCCCAGAATTATCGATTCGATGTCCGATGGAATTCCCGTCACCGCCATGACTTACAACGTCAACGATCGATATTGGGATGCAGCCAGCGTTGCTCGGGTAGTGCGATCGCAGCAAGCCGATATCTTCGGATTAATCGAGCCATTTCCCGACCAAGCTACCGAGTTGCACGCTCTGATTGACGATCTCTATCCCCACTTTTACGCCGCCACGGCGGGGGAACTGAGCCTCTACAGTCGCTATCCCATCGTCCAAGCCACGACCAAAAAACTGCAAACCCCCTTCAGCAGTCTGTTTGCCACCCTCGATATCCAAGGCAAAGCCGTACGAGTGGCGATCGTTCATCCCCTCGCACCTTTGTCACCTAAGCACTTCCGAGGACGCAACCAAAACCTTTCGGCACTGGCTGAGGATGCCAGAGCGCATTCATCCGAATATTCATCTGCGGCGATTGTGATGGGAGATTTCAATACTGCCTCCTGGTCGATCTATTTTCGCGATTTCCTGCGTCGTTCCGGGTTACGCAGTGCGTCCGTCGGTCATGGCATCCACCCCACTTGGTTTTACGTCAGTTCCGCACGTCCCCACGTTCTCCTCTACCAGTTCGTGCAACTGCTCAAAGTACCCATCGACCATATTTTAGTCAGTCCCCAGATTCGGATCGATCGCGTGACTACCGCTCCTGCCGGGATTTCCGACCATTGCCCGCTGATTGCCAAAATCCGCATACCCGAATAACGCCATGTGCAACTTGTTTATCCAAAACCTAACAATACGGGGGAATGGGGAATGGGGAATGGGGAATGGAGGATTTTTCGACTCGTTTTTCGGAATGCAGAATTCGGAATTCGGAAAAGGGAGACGCGCAGACACAGAGACACGGCGATGGGGAAAATCGTCGCCACGGACTTATGAGCAATTGTCAATTGCGCCCCAAAGCGTGCCAAAAATTTTTCATTTCAATTTTTAAATCCAATTAGTTCCCACCGTCGTATCAAGAAAGAACGAGATCGAACAAGATCGAAAATCGATCGTATATGGAGCGAACCCTTTGATGAAAATTAAACTGACCAATCCCCTGACCCTGAGCTTCACCCTTGCTGCCGTTGTCTTTCTCGGCGCCTGTGCTGCCGATACGGCCAGTACCGAAGATACAGATGCGACGGCCGGGGCCCCCGCAGCCACGGAAACCGAAACCGCAACGGAAGCACCTGCCGCTGATGGCGAACTGACCGCGCTTCCCCTCACCAACGTTGCCACGGGAGAATCCTTTACCCTCGCCGACTTTTCGGGCAAAACCGTCTTAGTCAAGCCCATGGCTACCTGGTGCGGCAAGTGTAAAACCAACTTGCAAGGCGTGCGAGAAGCTACGGCAGAATTGGGTGAAGGGGATTACGAGATCGTCGCCTTGAGCGTGGAAGATAGCCTACCCGATGAAGATTTGGCAAAATATGCCACGGAAGAAGACTTTGACTTTACCTTCGCCGTTGCCACGCCGGAAACGATGCGTGCGCTGGATGCAAAATTCGGACAAACAGCTCTCAATCCCTCCATTGGCTCCCGTTTCATCATCAGCCCCGATGGCGAAATTTCCGAACTGACCACCGGAAAAGTCGAGCCTGCCGCTCTGGTTGCTAGCTTGGAAAGCGCAAGTAATTAGTCCGTTATCGCCGATAGCGCTTTTGGCTAAAGCTAGAACCCAAGCTGGGTCGGTGGGCAGTTCGATGGCTTGTCTCAAAGTACAGTGAGTGCACCCAAAATTGCCCACCCGACACGCGACTTAAATCTTCACTCTCAAGACAAATAATGAAAAGCCCCAGTGGTAAACCGTTATCGATCGAACCACTTGGGGAGATTCGATGCTTGCGAAAAATCATTCGAGCATCGATAAAAATGCTAAAGATTTCATTTTAAACGAGAAAGTCTAATTAGGAGCGCGATAGTGGTTTCAGAACTTTTGCAAGCTTTTGTCCTCGGCAACGGTGCGATTCTCACCAATGTCTGCATGTTGCCCCTTTACCCCGGTACGATCGCCTTTTTAAGCAGTAGTATCTCCGATCGTAACGCTCGCCCTGTGGGTTTCTTACTCGGGTTTGCCGTGTTGGGGGGGATTCTGAGCATGATGGTCGTCATTGGGGCAATTTTATACGCGATCGGTCAATCCTTTGCCGGCGTCTTACCCTTAATACTCCCCGTCATTTACGGTCTGGTCATCGTATTGGGCATCTCGATGGCCATGGGGTTCAATCCCTTCGCCCGGATGCTAACTCCGCAAGCCCCGACGCTAAATAACCCCTTCGGCACGGCTTACCTGTACGGTTTGATGTTCGGACCGATGACCCTCCCTTGCACCGGACCGATTATTACAGCAGCATTCGTCCTCAGTGTAGATTCGACGGGTGCTTTGTCCGGGAGTGCCTTGCTGTCGCGACTGCTGTACTGTCTCTTTTTCGGACTCGGTTTCGGATGGCCGTTGCTGCTGCTCCCGATGTTAGCGCGATCGGCCCAACGTCGTTTTTTGGGTTGGACGACAAAGAATCACGAACTCCTCGTGCGGGGTTCCGGTGCGCTGTTGGTGGTTATCGGTATCTTTGGGATTTGGACGGAACTTCTGCCAAATTTGAGATAGGGGTTGGGATTTTGGGAGCAGGGGAGGCAGGGGAAGTACAGGGGGAAAAATGGGGAAGTTTAACTCTCGAAGTGCTCGTTGCCTCCCTTCTCTCTCCATCACCGCGTCACCGCTTCCCCCCGTCACCGCGTCCTCCCCACCACCCCATCCCCAAAAAACGGTATCGGAGCTGAGGATATAATGAGCCAGGGTCGAATTAGACAGCAGGGGAACGAGTGGAAATTCGAGGCGCTCTCGATCGCTTCTCCTGCAAGTTGGAAGAGCGAACAGCCATCGAAAACCTTGATGTTCCCTACCGATGCCGAACTAGATCGCGCACTCAAATCGGGAGATCGATCGGCGCTGGGGACGATCTACGATCGCTACGGCAGCGTCGTTTACGGTCTGGCCCTCAAAATGCTTGCCGATCCCCAAGAAGCCGAAGACCTAACTCAAGAGGTTTTCTTGACCCTGTGGCGCAAGCAAAACTACCGCCAAGAGCGCGGTTCGTTGGGGAGTTTTCTGACGGTGATGACCCGTTCTCGGGCCCTCGATCGATTACGATCGCGCAGCCGAAAGCTCAAGTTTTTCGGAAAGTGGGGTCAAACCCTATCGGAAAAAATGGGTTCGGTGACCCCCTTTGAGGAAGCTGCCGTGCGAGAACGTCGAGATCGCGTGCGCCGCGCCCTCGAAACCCTCCCCGAGAAACAGCGTCAGATTTTAGAATTATCCTATTACGAAGGGTTGAGCCAGTCGGCGATCGCTCAGCGGTTAGAGCTACCCCTGGGAACGGTAAAAACTCGATCGCGGCAAGGTTTGTTGAAGCTCAGGCAGTGTTTGCAAGATGCGCTGGAATAGAGATCGGGTGGAAAAGGGTTAAGGGGGAAAGGGGGAAGAAATTCATGACTTCGGCATCGAAATCGATTTTCTTTTCGATCTGCGCGACTCGGTCTCATCAACGAGATCGTCCTTCCCTACAGTCACACGGGAATTTTAGAGTTGGAATTTTGGATTTTATTGGAATTTGAATTGGAGTTTTGAATTGGGGTAAAGCCATTGACTCCCGAACACATCGAAGAACTTGCAGCCGGATACGTCCTGGGAAATCTGAGTACCGAGGAAACGGAAGCGTTCGAGCAACTGCTGGCGAACCAACCGCACCTGCACCAAGACATTCGTCAACTGCAAGAAACGTTAGAATTGATGCCCTACACCCTACCGGAAGTGGCTCCTCCTACCCAATTGCGATCGAATATTCTCATGGAGATCGAACCGGCAACCTCTCCATTACCGAAGCAAGTTCGGATTCGTCGGATCTGGGTCGGCCTCGGGGCGATCGCGGCAGTGGCATTTATCGCCCTGGGGATGGATAACCACCGCCTGCGCCGTCAACTCGCCCAAACATCCCCATTTCTCGATCGCCATACCATCGTCAGTGCGGAAGTCCTGCAAGCGAACGGCTGGGATGGGGTGACGCGGTTGGTGAGCGATCATCTGAGTTCGCTCGATCGCGATCGCGGCCCGGTGGATTTTGCCTCTACCAGCGTCACGGAAATTTCCCATCGCTTCGCACCTCAATTTAGCTTCGCGCGATCTGCTCCAACAGTAGAACGCGATCGAGTTCAGCTTCTGGGGGGAAGTTTCTGCAAACTCGGCAAAATCAAAGGAATTCGATTTACCTACCGCACCGAGGACAATCGGCTCGTTTCCTTTTACCAACTCGAAGCCTCCGAACGGGATACGTTTCCCCTCTCCGGAGGCGATCGTCTCTACATTCCTTCCCATCGAGGTCCGAGCGCGATCGTCTGGACTCAAGACGATATTCTCTACGCCCTGGTTTCGGAACTGCCCCCTGGAGAATTGCAGGACTTCGCCGTTCGCGTGCGATGAGAGGTAATTAGAGAAGGGTGGCGAGCTTGAAAGTGGCTTGCGTCACGTTCGCGATTCCCTGGGGGGGCAGTTGCTGAAAATCGCGAGAGCGAGGAGTTATCTGACTAGCGGGTGCGACAGGACTCGAACCTGTGACAAACTGCTTAGAAGGCAGCTACTCTATCCAACTGAGTTACGCACCCAGATATTTTGAAAGCGGCGAACTCCTCGCTTCATCCAACATTGTATCCGCGCCCGCCCGTACGAATCAAGTTAACGCGAGGTGGAGGTTAAGAATGTTTGAAAATCTGGGAGTCGATGTGGCTTCGAGTCGTGGTTAGAAATACCTCAAACAACATACCCCATATCCGATCGGGAAAGGTGTTTCTTTTTTGGGTGGAGGTGAGGGAGCCGGCATTGGTTTTCACCAATTTCCCACACTCGGTCACCCCACACCCTAACCTCTTCCTCGCCTGAAACGGTCTCATCCCGTGCCTGACGTATAGAGAGTTCGATCCGAAGTGCAAAGACCTCAACGGTCAATGTAAACTAAAACAACGTACAAATCGGCAGCAGTTAAGATAAGGTGTTAATCAGTGCAGTTGCGCTCGCACCTTGTCAGCGCGCTCTCGATCGTATGATATGGCTTGCTCGACAAATCAAACTCGTTTGTGACAAGTCTAAATTCTTGGCTTGGCGCGTGCATTCGGTCGGCGATCGCTCCGCCATCGCCACTATCATCGGCCCTGACAGGAGTTCATTGGCAGTGTCATGTTTATTTTAAAAAGGCAGGATGTTGAAATCTCCGGTATCCAGCACCCTAAAACGGGCCAGCAGATTCCAATTCTCAACTATCAGGGGCAGACTTTTCGCTTGATTAGCGTGTTTAACGCCAAACAAGCAGAGGAAGCTAGAGCCTTCTGGAGAGATTTGACTGATAACCGAGGCAAAGCCTGCGTGTTACTCGAAGAACCCGATCGATATAGCGTCTGGGGTAAAGTGCGCGTCGAGCAACTTCACGACGATTCATCGAGTGGAGGGGTGGAGGCGGCTCCGTGCTATACTCAAGCTTCGATCCTTCTGTTGCAGGAAGTTTATTACAGCATCGAAGACTTGCTCGGAAATCGTCAAGCGAGCGCCTTCCAAAAAGAGATTGCGAAGGTGTTCCAACAATGGAAGTTTCCCCAAGCTGACTCCGAAAGCGCCGTGAACGAACTGCTGGATTTAGACCCTCTAGAAGGCGATCGAGTTCCTCCCTGGCAAGAACATCATCTCAATACGCTCTTGCAGGAATTGCATCGCTTAGGTAAAGAGTATTTTGGAAATTCTAACTTTGTCGAGCGAGTCATCGAAGCTTTACAAGATATGCCCGACTCCGATCGAACTCAGTTTATTGAATGGCTCAATCAATCTCCCTTGGGCAAACTCTGGGCAACAGCTTAAGAATCATTGAAAATCGCCATCGAGATTCCACGAATATGGGAAGGTAGACTTAAAATTGCCGCCTTAACTTCTTGGTTCCATACATGGCTCGTTCGTCATCTGACCGTTCTGTCGCGAAATTCCTATGAGTACGACCTCAGAAAAATCTTCTAAATCTGGCGATCCCAAATCTTTTTCGACTCAGGCTCTCGTCCTGACCGGTGTGGGAATTGGAGTTTCCGCCTTACTCTTCTACTTATTATTTAGCGTATCTCTGCCGGGAGAAAGCCGACCTTATTGGTACGGCATCGGGACGTTACTGTTCGAGCAAGTGGCGCTCCTGTTTGCCGCCTTCTTGTGCCTGAGAAACGGGTTGAGCAACCAAATCGTGAGCGGACGCAACGTCTGGATGAGCATCGGTTTGGGGATGCTGTGCTACTTTACCGGCAACCTGTTCTTTAGCTGGTGGGAACTTTACTGGGAACTCGATCCGGCAGTTTCCTTTGGCGATTTGTTTTATCTGGGCAGCTACGTGTTTTTGTGCATTGGCATGTTCTTGGCGGTGCGATCGCGGCGCTTGAACTTAGAATTGTGGCAGTGGGGCGTCACGGCGGCGATCGCCGCCGTGGGTATGGCGTTTGCTGTTTGGATTGCTTATCCTCTGGAGTTGGGGATGACTGCCGATCCGGCCGTTCCCGAGGCTGTGGTTGAAGAAGTAGCCCCCGCAACGCCCGATCCCGCCCTGGAAGCCGCTGGAGAGCCTCCTATCGAACAACCGGCAGTGCCAGCCGAAACCTCTTCAGCTCGTCCGGCGCCGGCTTGGGTGATGCAAATGGAAGAAGAGTTAGATGCTTATTCTTCTTGGTTGACTCTAGCTTACGTGGTGCTTGATGTCGTATTGCTCGTGGTGGCAACGCTCCTGCTGCTGGCATTTTGGGGCGGTCGATTTTCGCAGTCGTGGCGGATGATTGCTGCTGCGGCTTTTTCACTTTATATTGCGGATATGTGGTACAAGTACGCCGAGAAAAATATCCCCAATTACGAAAGTGGCGATTTACTCGAAGTTTTTTGGGTGTTTACCGGCGTCTTTTTTGCCATTGGCGCGGTGTTAGAGTATGATGTCTCGACCAAATCGAGTTCTCGTCGCGGTCGCCGACGGGGTGGTTCCTAACTCGGACCCGGCTCTTAATCTCTCCTCGAGAACGCCCGCTAACGTTTCACTTTAACCCTCAAGAGTTCGCCTCCACAACCAACCAGCATGAGTGCTAGAAAACTATCCGATGCCGATCGAAAAGCAATTCTCGAAGAGTATCGACAACCGGGAGAAACAACCCTCACCATAGCTAATCGCTATGGGGTCAGCAACTCGACCATCAGTCGAATGCTCAAGAGCAGTTTGTCCCCGAAAGAGTACGAAGCCCTCATCCAGCAAAAACGGGCAACTCGGACTCACGCACCTGCAAAAAAGAAATCGGTGGAACCGTCGTTGACGGTGGAGACAACCGAGAAAACCCAGCCGGTGGAAAAATCGGAGAAGCCCGAGAAACCGAAAAAAATAGAGAAAACCCCCCCGACCTCCGAGGAGGTTGTAGATTCCACCAAGCGACGGCGGCGGAAACGATCTTCGGCTGCGGAGGAAGTCCCCGATGAAATACCCGCAGCCACGCCAGAAGCGATCGTAGAAGAACGAAAAGTTGTAGAGGACCGAAAAGTCGTCGAAGAACGAAAAGTCGTCGAAGAACGAAAAGAGGTTGTCCGACGGGAGAAGAGCCCGCCCAAACTGAAACGAGACCGCCAAAAAGAGGAAAGCGCGATCGAGGAGGAGGATTTCGATCCGATCGAGGGTCTTGAGGATTTTGACGACGATGAAGATTTGGAAGAGGTTGGGGATGATGACCTCGATGAAGAACCCCCGACCAAAAAAGTCAAAACCATCGGCTCGAAACCCGTCCAAGTTCTTCCCTTTGCGGGGGCAAATTTACCCAAAACCTGTTATTTAGTGGTCGATCGCGCCGCCGAGCTGATTACCCGACCGCTGAAAGATTTTGCTGATTTAGGACAAATTCCAGCCCGCGAGGTGTCGGAAAAAACCTTACCAATTTTCGACAACCATCGCGTGGCACGACGCTTTGCCAACCGCAGCCAGCGAGTCACCAAGATTCCCGATTCGCGGATGCTGCAAAAAGTCAGTTCCTACCTACAAGCTAAAGGAATTACCCGCATTCTCATTGACGGTCAGGTTTATTCGCTCTGACCAAGATTTGGCGTTATCGAGGGTGAGAATAATGGTTTGAAAGTCAAAATCTCGCAGTTTTAAGACCAGATAATCTCGATCTTGGCTGACGTACCAAAATTCTTTGCCTCTGAGGGTATAGTAAGTTCCAGCTTTAATCAGACCCGGAAAAAAGGTTCCCGGCGCGCGCAGTTCGAGCCAATCCCTCGGGGGTTCCTCGGTACTGGCGCTTTCGATGCGCTCGAGGGGAATCTCCCAGGTCTTCTCGAGGTTAAACGCCCAGAGTTGCTCGAAGCATTCCCACTCGATGGAGAGGGTATTACCGATTAGACCGAGAATCACGAGTCTTTCTCCTAGAATTGCTCTTAAATACCGAAGGCCCCATCATCGCCACAGAACCGCCGATCGTTCCCATAGCGACGCTTACCCCTAAAACAACGCCGATGGGAATTTGAATCGATTGCAAATTTAAAAAGCTCAACGAAACGAGGGTGGCATTTTGGACCGAGAGAATGGCGATCGCCACCAGCCAAAGTGCCATCACTAAACAGATGAGAAATACGAGAATGGATTTCATCGGGGAACAGGAAATGGGGAATGGGGAATGGGGAATGGGGAATATTAAATAACGTGAATTCGAGTTAAGCGGAGTAGCGGTAATGCCCAGTTAGCCTGAAGTTCTCTAAAAGGAGGTGGGACACAGCAATTGCCGCTCCTTGAGATTGAGGTGTTCGATGGAAAACTCAAATTTTGACTCACCAGAATCGGTGATGACGCTTTTCTATCCCCCACATCCTACACCCCACCCAAAACTTTTGATCCCGAACTGACCTTAAATATTAAGTTTCTCTCCCGAAAACAGGATACCTAATTTTAGACCGATCGCTTTGACGCGATCGGCGTTCGATTGACAAGCGTCACCACATATGGGGTTAAAAACCCGCAATGGAAGGAAACTCACTCCGTCTGTATGGAGAGTTTCTAATTTTAAGGGTGGTTCTGAAGAGCGGATGCCGTACCTAGCAGGCGATCCCCCCAGTGGGAGTTCGCAAAAAACTCCCTCCCCAGACCTCCCCATTTTATCCACAACGCATTAGCATAGAGGAGTGAGTTATCTTCGTTACCCTTTACATTCCTTAAGGGAGGGCAACTGGTTCAAGCTCATTTGCGGGGCCAGCTTCCAACACCTTCCTGCGATTCGGAATCTCACTTTGGCTTATGCCCTCGTCGGCGCTGACTGCATCGACGTCGCAGCCGACCCGGCTGTTATCGCGGCAGCCCGAGAGGGAATCGAAGCGGCCGGGCGCCTGACGGAGTTTTTCCCAAAATGGAAATCCTTGCCCGATCGCTCGCCGTTGCTGATGGTAAGTCTCAACGATGGCGAAGACCCTCATTTTCGCAAAGCCCAATTCAACCCGAGCGCCTGTCCGGCGGATTGTCCCCGACCTTGCCAACAGGTTTGTCCGGCCGAGGCGATCGCGTTTAGCCAGGATACCAGCACCAGGTCCCACGTCCCAGAAGGGTCTGCCCCCCCATTTCCAGCTAACGTTTCGGGCGTCATCGACAGCCGCTGCTACGGTTGCGGTCGATGTATCCCCATTTGCCCATTCGATCGCATCGTGACCCGTTCTTACGTCAGCACCCCCGCCACCCTTGCCCCTTTGGTGCTCGAAAACGGTGTCGATGCCCTCGAAATTCATACCCAAACGGGACGCGAAGCTGATTTCGATCGCCTGTGGCGGGCGATTTCACCCTGGCTCGATCGTCTGAAAGTCGTTGCTATCAGTTGTCCCGACGATCCAAATTTAATTGACTACCTGCGGGCGCTATACGAGCGTATTTCTCCCCTACCCTGCCCCTTAATTTGGCAAACCGACGGTCGTCCCATGAGTGGGGACATCGGGGCGGGAACCACCACCGCCGCAGTGAAACTGAGTCAAAAAGTCTTGGCAGCCGGATTACCCGGATACGTTCAACTCGCTGGTGGTACGAACCACCATACCGTTGACAAACTTAAAGCGACAGGTCTACTCCCATCCGCTGCCGAGAACGACGGGGGTCTATCTGAGGTTTCCCCCTCCACCCGCGTCGCTGGCGTAGCCTACGGAAGCTATGCCCGAAAACTCCTATCCACTGTTTTAGAACAGTTAGAAACCGTGCAGACGATCGCTATTTCACCGATAGCCCTTTCCGAACCCGTTGTTTCACAACCTCCCCTCGGGCAATTTGGCAATCTTCAAACTGCCCCGGTTCTGCGTTTGGAAGATCGTCCCGATTTGCTAGAGGAGGCCGTAGACTTGGCAGATTCCTTGGTTTCGCAACTCAAACCCCACCGCTGAATCACTCACGGTTGCAGGAATTCACACATTTGAACGGGCAACCGGGCGAAATTTAGCTGGCTTTTTAACATTCATTTTTGAAATTGCTCTTGTATGGTGAATCTCAACGATCGCAATTCATTCGAACCACTCGAACCATTAGAACCACAGGTTGCACTCGAAACGGTCGCTACAATCGAACATGAAACTCCCATCGAACGACAAACTACTGACAATTTAGATCGGCTGCTCGATATTCTGCCCGAAGACCTCAAGCAACGGTTGCAGGAACACCCCCAACTCGATAGCCTGATCGAAATTGTGATGGACTTGGGGCGGCTGCCGGAAGCACGATTTCCCGGCATTGCCGAATATCTTTCCGAAGAACCGATTTCCAAAGAAAACCTCCAATATTCGATCGAGCGCGTCGGACACTTTGGCGGGGACAACCGGGCGGGTATTGAAAAAACCCTGCACCGCATCAGCGCTATCCGCAACCGCCGAGACGAAGTTATCGGACTTACCTGCCGCGTCGGTCGTGCGGTGTACGGAACCATCGGTCTGATTCGCGATTTGGTGGAAACCGGCGGATCGATCTTGATGCTGGGTCGTCCGGGGGTGGGCAAAACCACGGCCCTGCGGGAAGTCGCCCGGGTCCTCGCCGATGACTTCAACAAACGGGTGGTGATTATCGATACCTCCAACGAAATTGCCGGGGATGGGGATATTCCCCACCCAGCCATCGGGCGCGCTCGTCGGATGCAAGTGGCCCGTCCGGAACTGCAACATCAGGTGATGATCGAGGCGGTGGAAAACCATATGCCCGAAGTGATTGTCATCGACGAAATCGGCACCGAACTCGAAGCCTTGGCCGCCCGCACCATTGCCGAACGGGGGGTGCAGTTGGTGGGAACCGCCCACGGCAATCGGATCGAAAACCTGATCAAAAACCCCACTCTCGCGGATCTGATCGGCGGCATTCAATCGGTGACCTTGGGAGATGACGAAGCCCGGCGGCGCGGCACGCAGAAAACCGTCCTCGAACGCAAAGCCCCACCCACCTTCGAAATTGCCGTGGAGATGCTCGAACGGTATCGTTGGGTGGTTCACGATCGCCTCGCCGAGACGGTGGATACTCTGCTGCGGGGACGACAGCCCAACCCCCAAGTACGGACGATGAACGAGGCGGGCAAAGTGAGCGTGACGCGGGAGTTGCCGGGGTCTGTCGAACCCGCCACTCCTCCCACCCCCGCAGCGGGACGGGGCTGGCGCGCATCCGGGCAAATGCGACCGCTACCGAATCCCAATGCTCCCAAACGGGAGGGAGAAAAGCAAAACTTCGCCCAACTCCTGGATGCGTCGTTTCCCGCCAGCGGGACTCGGTACTTGAAACCGGGCGATCGCGCCACTTCTGCGACTCAATCGCGATTGAATTTCGACGGGACGACGGAGTTAGAGCGTCCGGAGTTCGATGGAACTGGGTTCAACGGGGTGGCAGATGAATCGCCGTTGTACGTTTATCCTTATGCCATCAGCCGCCACCAGATAGAACAGGTAATTCAGGTACTGGGATTGCCCGTGGTGCTGACGAAGGATCTCGATAGTGCGGAGGTGATTTTGGCACTGCGATCGCAGGTGAAACATCACTCGAAACTGCGCCATATCGCCAAAGCCCGTCAAGTGCCCATTCATACCGTCAAATCCGGCACCGTGGCTCAAGTGACGCGGTCCCTGCGACGGCTGCTGCACATGGACGATCCGGCGGTTCCCGACATTGCCGATTTGCAACTGTTTACCAAAAACGGCAATGACGACGAAATCGAAGCCCTCGAAGAAGCGCGGTTGGCCGTCGAGCAAATCGTGATTCCCAAAGGGCAGCCGGTGGAGTTGCTACCGCGATCGCCCAAAGTGCGGAAGATGCAACACGAGTTGGTGGAACACTATCGCCTCAAATCCGATAGTTTTGGGGACGAACCCAATCGCCGCCTGCGGATTTATCCGGCGTAGTATTCGGGGAATTGCGATCTGAATTAAATTGAGTCAATCTGGTAGGGGTCAACGGCCGTTGACCCCTACGGTCTTTTGTCCGAAATTGAATATTCGTTACCCCCTGTACCTATCTACGGCGATCGATCTTGCTTGGCTTTCCTGCGGGAGGTGCGACCTTTTTTCTTTGAGGTACCTAGCTTTTCTCGTTCGGCACGGATGCGATCGAGCAGGACTGAGGCGGGTTCGTCGTTGGGGTCTTGGGGGACGAGTTCGCCTCGAAAGGCTTTGGCGAGGATGGATCGATCGAGAAAATCAACTTCCTCAACAGCATTTTGTCTACTTCTTAAAACTTCTTGCACTGAAGTGAACGCCTTCTCGATGTACTCGACAATTCTTCGTTGTTCGTCAATTGGAGGTATAGGAACGATAATTTCTTTGAAAGCCTTTTGGGATATATTTCTCATTGAAAGTTGATTACCAGTAGCTCGGCTCTCTATTTCTTTTCTTCCGAATGACGATTTAAGGAAGTAGTGGATATATCTTTTATCTACTTCAGCAAAGTCTACGCGCCAAACTTTGTCACTGAGCATTATTCTGTAATTTATCTCTTCAACGATAACAGAGGCTCCGACAAGCTCTAATGTATTTGCCCTAGAGATAAGAAAATCGTCTTTTTTGATAAACAGTTTTGGATCGATTCTTTCAGAATCTACTACTGTCTTGGTTTCTTGAGGGTTGAATTTATCCCAAGTCACAGCACTTATCTTTACTAAGCCTACGGTGTCTTTAGTAACAGGGATTTCGGGACAGGAGAAGTTTTTCCCTGGCTGAATACGACGAACAACGAGTTTAAGTTGGGTCCATGCCCAGTTCTTGGGAAGGAGATAGTCTTCTCTCTCAATAGCTAATCTTGTTTCCTGGTAGTTAGCTCCTAGTTGAGTAGCCGCGCGATCTAAGAGCTTTTCAGCACTCTCCACATCAGGATTCTTCTCCCGCCAGTCAGCAGTTAAATCCCCTCGGAAGGCGGCGGCAAGAACGGATTGTCGAAACCGATCGATTAGCCTCGGCACATCGTCCAACGCTTCGCGGGCTTTCTGGGAGTGGGTCGTCAATTCCTCAATCTTGGCAACGATGCGGCGCTGTTCGTTGAGGGGGGGAAGGGGAATAATCTGTTTAGAAGCATCCTCCCTGTTTAATCCAGGAATGGCAGATGCTCTATTTAATTTGTTTAGTGAAAGTGATTTTAGCTGATAAAACCAATACTTAATTGGTTGTTCATGAAAATCGCTAATAAAGTAAGTTGTATCTATTGGCCAACATGATTTTTCAGCGAAATGAACTTCTCCAATGCTGCCCTTCCTGCCAATAATTAAAGAGGGTTGTTTAACTATAAAACTTGAGTGTTTACCAACTATGCCATTGGATCCATATACTGGAAATTCGCCATATATTCTTTTTGATTTGGGCAGCCCTTTCCCATAATTGAATTGAAGAACATCTCCAAGGTAAAGAATCTCCCATGAATCTGGTAGGTCAGATAAATCTATCAAACTACTTCCTCCTCACCCTCTTCCAAAAACTCCTTTAATGCCTCCATCTCCTCCATCGCCGTCTCAAGCCGCTCCATAATCTCGAGCACGATAACATTTGGCTCCGGCAAGTCATCGGCCGACTGCAAACTTTCATCCCGCAGCCAGGAGAGATCGAGATTATCCCCCCGCTTGGCAATATCTTCCCTTGTAAAGCACCGAAAGCGCCCATCTTCACCCCGATCGACCCGCTGAGATGTTCCATTCGGATCGTCCCCGTAGGCTGCGATAAACTCCTTAAAATGCTCCCGCGTCAGCGGCGTGCGTTTGCCAAAAGACGGCATATTCGTCCGCAGATCGTAGACCCATACCGCCTTGGTATTACCCTTCTCAGTGTTGCCCCGCTGGAAAAAGAGCACGTTTGTTTTCACCCCCTGTGAATAGAAAATCCCGGTGGGCAGCCGCAGGATAGTATGTAGGTTGCACTTATCCATCAGGTCAAACCGAATCGATCGCCCCTGACCTTCCTCAAACAGCACGTTATCCGGCAGCACCACCGCACCTCTTCCCCCCGGCTTTAATCCCCGGTAGATGTGCTGCAAGAACGCAAGCTGTTTGTTAGAGGTCGGGTAGGTGAAGTCATCCCGCGTCGGACGACCCCCACCGGTCTTGGTTCCAAAGGGGGGATTGGTCAGGATTAAATCTGACTTCGGCAACCGCTGGCCATCGGGCGACAGGGTATCGCCCAGCCCTACCGCACAATCAATGCCGTGAAGCATCAGATTCATCAGCAAAAGCCGGTGAGCATCCTGCACCAGCTCTAAGCCGTAAAACGCCTGGTTTCTCTGAAAGACCTGCTCGGCCTCAGACAGGTCAAAAAGGTTATCGGTGCGCTCTTTGATATAGCGATCGGCCGCAATCAGAAAACCACCGGTGCCAGCGGCAGGGTCTTCGATCGTCTCGCCCGGTTGCGGCTTCATCAGTTCGATCGTGCAATCGATTAGAGGCCGGGGGGTGAAGTATTGGCCAGCGCCTGATTTCTTCTCAGTGGCATTCTTCTCCAGGAGTCCTTCGTAGAGGTCGCCTAAGCCCTCTTCTTTGGCAGAATACCAGTCGAGTTCGTCGATGCTGGTAATGAGCTTATTCAAGATTCTCGGTTGCTTGAGCGCGGTTTGAGCGTTGGCATAGATCGCCTGGACGAGGGGTTTGGCATCCTTTGAGCCGAGTTTGATGAGAAGCTGCCGATAGAACTCAAGCTGCTCGACTCCCTCTTTTCTCGCCAAGTCGGTCCACCGATACCCCTCGGGCAGCTTTCCTTCGGTATCGGTTTCCCGTGCCATCTTCAGAAACAGGAGGTAGGTCAGCTCAGTTGTATATTGCAGGTAGCTGATGCCATCATCCCGAAGGGCGTTGCAGAGGTTCCAGAGCTTTTGAACGATATCGGTCGTGGTGGTCATAGAGGCGGTACTTCTTAGCTGGCGCGCTGCCAGAGGCTTTCGTTTATATCGGCGAGAATAGATTCGAGCTTTCCATCAAAGACGTTATTGATGCGCTTAAATCCTCCTTGTGTCTTAAAGGCTCCCCCATCGAGGGCTTCGCGGTCAACAATGTACTCTACTTTAAGCTGTTTCCCGATGCGATCGAGCCACTTGCGCTGAGGGTTAGTCCAGGAGCGGCCCGCAAGGATCTTTTTCATCGCCCGATCGACTCTTTGGCTGTAGGGGATGAGTGGATCGCCTAGGGCTGCTTTACGGATAAAGCCAACGATCGAGGCGGCAATATCTTCGTTGGTTGTTTCCCGCCAGGCGGCTTGAAGATTGACTTCGGTGTAGCCTGCCAGGTCGAGTTCGAGTCTGAGTTCTTTGAGCTGCGCGCGGGTGAGTTCGCAGGGACGTTGGGTGACGATCGAGAGGGCGGGGAGTTTATTCGTATTTTCCCGAAGGAAGGCCGAGAAGCTGTCTAAGTAGTCTTCGGGGCGGCTGGCGTTTCCGTAGCCGCGATCGACGCGGCGCAGTTCGTCGGCATGGGTCGAGATGAGTACCGGGTTTCTTCCCCCGTCGCGTCGATCGAGCATCTGGGCGATTTGCTTGCGCTGTTTGAGCCATGCCGCTGCATCTTCGGGAGTGGCGTTTTTCAGGCGATCGGGGATTTCTGAGACGGCCATACCCGCGAGGCGTTCGATATCCGCTTGCTGGGTCTTGCTGAGGTGTCGCTTCTTACGCTGGAACTTGGCGACGAGCCGATCGAGAATCTCTTCGATTGCGTTGGTTGCGCTCGCCGATTCGAGGTCATCTACGAGCTGCTCGAAGGTGATGTTCGGATCGACGACGACTGGCTTCATCGTTGAGACGGGCGCGATATTTTCGTAAAGGTTTACCGCGTCAAAGATGCAAAAGACCTCCTTGCCAATTTCATCGCACCGCCGCGTTGCCCGACCGACCATCTGTTCGTAGAGGATGCGGGAGTTGACCCGCCGAATGAAGACGAGATTGGAAATCGGAGGAACGTCGATGCCGGTGGTGAGCAGATCTACGGTGACGGCAATTTTCGGACTGACTTCGTTTTTAAACCGCCGGATGAGCTGCATCGGTTTATCGGCAGCACCGGTTATTTTGACAACCTCATCGTCGCTCACCTCACCGTATCGATCGGCAAGTGCCCCTTTTAGCCGATCGACGACGATATCGGCGTGATTGTCGGTGACGCAGAAAATCAGCGTTTTTCCGGGAAACTCAGGATCGATTTCTTGGGCTAGCTGCTCGCAGACAACGCGGTTAAACTCCTCGGTTACCACCCGTCGGTTAAACTGCTCGACCTCGACATGGATTTCATCAGGTGCGTGGATGAGATCGAGCTGACCCGTTACCGAGTCGTACACCTGTACCTCTTCGCCGATATCCCAGTTAATACCATCCTCTGCAAGTGCTGTGACGATTCGGATAGGTGGCTCGTGGTCAACTAACCAGCCGTCAAGGACTGCCTCGCGGTAGCTGTACTGGAACACTGGCTCTCCAAAGATTTCCGTAGTATGGAGAGCCGGGGTCGCGGTCAGTCCAATTTTGACGGCATCAAAGAAATCGAGCACCCGTCGGTATTTGGAGATGTAGTCGTTTAAGTCTCGAAAGGTCAGCTCGGCTTCGCTCATTTCGCGATCGAGCAGATAGCCCCGGTGGCACTCATCAACGACGATGCAATCGTACTGACCTGCGGTGAGGGGTGTTGCGTCGTCAGATGGGTAGAGCAGCCGCTTTACCATGCTTTGCACTGTCGCGATGTGGACTTTGGTATCGCGATCGGGTTCGGTGTCTTTGAGCTCTTTGAGATCGAAGATGTCAGCAAAGGTCTGAAGGCTCTCCATCCGGGTATCTTTGAAAGCATTTCCGGCCTGCTCTCCGAGGGCAGTGCGATCGACGAGAAACAGGATGCGGCGGAAGCGTTTTGTTTTGAGAAGCCGGTAAACGAGGGCAATACTGGTTTTGGTTTTCCCGGTGCCGGTTGCCATCGCCAGAAGTAGAGTGCGGACATCATCAGCAAGGGCGGCTTCTACATTTTGAATAGCTTTCTTCTGATAGGGACGGAGGTGAAAGTTATACTCAAAGCTTTCCTCAGCAAGCCGTCTGTGAGCTTCTTCAATGTCCTGACTGAGGGTATCGATGAGGTCTTGTGGACTGTACCAGTTTTTGAGCGGACGGCTTAAGTTCTGGGACCGTCTGACATCACAGAACCAGATGCCGCTTTTCGTGCGGAGCTGTTCGAGGAATTCACGGCCATTGGTTGCAAACACAAATGGGACTCGGTACTCACCCCACGGACCGCCGATGAAATCAGCGTCTGGGTGAAGTCGGAAGCCGCGACTGTAGCGCTTAGCTTGAACGATCGCCCCAGTAACGTCTTTGCTTTTCCGTTTGGCTTCAACGACACCGATGGCTTTAAGTCCTGCAAAGAGAGCATAATCAGCAGGACCGCTATCGGTGGGCCACTCGGCGATCGCAAGATAACGACCTTTGAGAGGTCGAACACCTCGGGAGTAGCGGATCTCTTCTGTATCGACTTCCCAGCCAGCCGCGCGTAGCTGCTCGTCAATCAGGCGACGGGTTTCGCGCTCGTCGAGGTCGAGGTGAAAGCTGGCCCGTCGAGCAGAGGCGATGACCTCCCGGACTTCCTGTCGTGGAGTTGCTGCCGTTTCCGCTTGAACGATCGCGAGTTTGGCTCGTGTTTCTTCGGCTCGGGTCTCAGCTTCTGTGAGGAGTTCTTCTGCAAGCTCCCTGAGTTCTGCCTCTTGGGTGGCTGAGGCGATCACCGCTTCAGCACTGCTGCGCTGGGCTTTTACTTCTAAGCGCAGTTTGTCTAATTCTTCTTTCAAAGCAGCGGTTTCTAGTACCGGATCGGCTGGTGGAATGAAGGTGCCCGCTGTGAAGTCGGGCTTTCTGCCATAGGTGCGATGGAACCACACGCCGAGAGTGCGAGCATATTTCAAGTGACTCAAAGCCGTTCGATGCTCGCCAGCGAGACTGTGAGTCGCCCGGTTCCCCGCCTTCCTCAGTTCGTGGAAGAGGTTTAGGACTTCTCCGGTGGCCGCACCACGAGAATCGAGGCGACGCAGGAGGTCGAGTTGGCTTTCCCCTGGATTTTCGTAGAGTCCAGAACAAGCCGCAACGAGCTGTGCGAGCAGTTCGCCGAATTGCCTGAGTTTAATCAGGCAGGTGTTCGGATCGCCACTAAAGTATTGCTCTGCCTGACTGCCGAGGCGAACAAGCTGTAGATCGTGAACCTTAAGGAAAGCAAAATTTGGCGAAACCTGCATTATGGCTCTGACTATATCTCTGGGCTGCTAAAGATCTGTATTTCCGATCGCAAATAGTTGCCTCTTGTGTATTCCAGCTCTCTTGTTCGTTCCAGGAAAATGCTGCCACTAATTAATAGATCGCAGCCAAGGCAAATCGCGGGTTCCCCGATCGTGTTTTTATATTACACGACTTGGAAGGTTCTTTTGGAGAGAGTTGTTGGAAGTAGACTCCACAGGCTACACAGGCACTAACCGAGAGTGTCAAATCTACGAGTCCGAGGGGGTATAACCTCTCAATCCGGACACTCCAAAAATTGGCATAAAAAAATGCCCTGTCTTCGGTAAAGGCAGGGTATCATGCATAGAAAGGTGTAGAAACATCGATCGGGCTTTCGAGCGAGATCGCTCAAAACTCGATCGACTCATAGTTCTAATATTATCGACTTCACAAAATAAAACCGCGATCGAGATCCTCGATGATGGTGAGTTCGATCTTGACAAGTTGTGAGTTGATGTATATTGAGTTGGCGTAGCGTGACGGGCGATCGACATCCCGCATTCTACGCCACTCTGGTTTATGTGGTGGTTGCAACAGTCGAGATACAGCGAATGAAGCCCGATCCGAAGCTACTCGAAAAAGCCGAAAAACTGCTCGAAGATGCGATTATTTACTATCACGATCGCCCCGTGGGAACTGTGGCGGCGATCGCTCCGGGTTCCGACCCCCTCAATTACGACCAGTGCTTCGTGCGGGATTTCGTCTCGGCGGCGTTCGTCTTTCTGATTCAAGGAAAAACCGAAATCGTTCGCAATTTTCTCGTGGAAACGGTCAAGTTGCAGAAACAGAAAAGACGCATCGATTGCTATCAGCCACCACCGGGATTGATGCCAGCGAGTTTTAAAGTTGAATCCCAAGGTAGTCAACAGTATCTGGTGGCAGATTTTGGCGACCACGCGATTGGTCGAGTCACGCCCATTGATTCGTGTTTGTGGTGGATTCTGTTGTTGCGAGCCTATGTCAAAGCCACAGATAATTTGGATTTTGCCCATCAAAAAGAGTTTCAAACGAGCTTAAAATTTATTCTCGATATTTGCTTGGGTCCGCAATTTGAAATGTCACCCATGTTGCTCGTTCCCGATGGTGCCTGTTCGATCGATCGTCGCATGGGTGTTGACGGTCATCCTCTAGAAATTCAAGCGCTATTTTATGCGGCACTGCGCGCCGCACGAGAGCTACTCATTGTCAATGAGGAAGGTCGAGCCTTAATCGAGGAAATTAATCATCGATTGGGAAGTTTTGTCTATCACATTCGGACTTATTACTGGCTCGATTTAGAAAATCTCAATCAAATTCACCGCTACAAAGGCGACCAATTTGGAGAATCGGTGGTGAATAAGTTTAATATTTATCCCGATTCGATTCCCCATTGGCTGACAGAATGGATGCCCGATCGCGGTGGGTATTTTGCGGGCAATCTCGGACCGGGACGGATGGATTTTCGCTTCTTTGCCCTGGGAAATTTAATGTCGATCGTTTCGGCTTTATCGAGTGCCGAACAGTCCGCTTTAATTATGGATTTAATCGAAGACCGTTGGGAGGATTTAATCGGACGAATGCCGATGAAAATTTGCTTTCCGGCCGTGGAAGGATTGGCGTGGCAAATTATTACCGGTTCCGATCCCAAAAATACCCCTTGGTCTTATCACAATGGGGGCAGTTGGCCGATGCTGTTGTGGGTGTTGATGGCTGCCGCGCGGGTGGCCAACCGAACCGAACTCGCCGATAAAGCCCTCGAAATCGCTCAAACCCATTTACCCCATGATGAATGGCCCGAATACTACGATGGCAAAAACGGTCGTTTGATTGGCAAATCCGCGCGCAAGTATCAAACTTGGACGATATCGGGTTTTCTGCTAGCTCACTTGCTCCGAGAAAAACCGGAATCTCTAGCGTTACTTCAGTTTGAAGAGGATACCGAGGCGGTTGCTTGCGCGATTTAGGGGCGTTTGGGGAGCTTCGGGCGTTTGGGGAGCTTCGGGGGCAGGGGAAGAGCGTTACAACTGACCCATTTTGCATTTTTAAATTTTTAATTTTTAATTCTCTCCCCTATCCCCCTACTCTTATCCCGCTTTGCCGATCGCAAACGATCGCGAGTCGATTGCGGCAATTTTACGACTCCAGAGTGCCCCGAAATACTGCCGGTACAGCCCGCAACTGGTGGTGGCTCGATTCCCTGCCAACTGCACCAATCCCCACCGTTTTAGCTCGCAGGCGATATGGGGTTCGAGTCTAGTGGGGGCGAGCAAAATCTGTTGAAAAGCCTCGGCGACGGGGCGATCTTTTTGCAGGTTCCACAGTTGAGCGCTCAGGTGACGGGCAAAGATACCGGTATCGGTGGCGGCATCTTGGAGTACCTGGGTGAGGGAGAGATTTTGGCGCGCGCTGCGATCGAGGGCGACTCGCACTAGATAGGGCAGTCCTCCGGTCAGTTCCACCAACCCCTCGAGTTCCGAGGCTGTGAGTTCGAGACTGTAGCGCCGCGCCAGTTCTTGGATTTGGGTGGGGGTGAAGGGGGGTAAGTCGATGGCAGATCCGATGGTGAGGGGAGATTGGGGAGTGACGGAATAGAGGGAAAAATCCGTCGAATAAACGACGAGAAACCGCAGTTTTTGCCACAAGTCGCTATCTTTGGTTTTCTCGTGCCAAGCGCGTAAGAGGGCAAGGAAATCGCGGGCGGTTTGGGGATAGTCGAATAATCGATCGATATCGTCGAAGGCGAGAACGATCGGGTTGGAGATCTGTTTAAAGATATACTCTTGGAAATAAAGGGTACAACTGACTAAATTCCCCATATCTGCTTGCCAATATTCTTCCCATTTCGGCTCTAAACCGAGTTGTTGGGTGACGTTGGCGCAGAACCAGCGAATTAATTTGGTGGCCGATGCGAGAATTTCGGTTTCTGCCAAATGAAGATTCAAACCAACAGTGCGGTAACCGTGACGTTCCGTGCCCGCCAGCAGGCGCGAAACCAGAGAGGATTTGCCCATTTTGCGCGCGCCTTTGATGCGCACGAAAGCACCGGGTTGGAGAAGTTGCCGATCGCATTCTCGATCGATATTCTCTCGTTCGATGTAAAACGAGGACGCTAGGGGAATCTTGCCTTCGGGGGATTCGAACTCGTTTTGGGCTGGGGCATTTTGGGAGAAAACATGGGTAACATTCCCACTTTCTTCGATGTGAGTTTCCAACAAACGCGAACAGTTCGTTTTATTAACTTTTTCTCCCAAAATGGCGGATATCTGTTTCCAGAGTTTGGGAGCGACCCATTGTTTGATATAGGGTTCGGAATAGTTATTTTCTTGAGCGATTTGGGCGTAGGTTTTTTTTGTTTCCGATAGGGTCTCTCGGAGGATGACTTTTTGAATAAAACTTAAAGAATTGCCATTAGAACTGACAATTAATCGATCGGTCAGATCGATTGCCTTCTCAATATTTTTTATCGACATTTTGCCTGAGATCTGAAATAGCTACACTTATCCCCATCCACATTTGAGGGTGGAGTCTTGATACTTAAAATTCGAAATTAAAATTCGACGCTTTACATTGGGCGATCGCAACCGATCGCTCACCAGAATAAAATAATCTTAAACAAAGAGGGATACCGGAAAATGCACCCTTTAATCAAGCCAAAGAAGTTGCGAGTTGCCCCGCATCACTTTCGATTTGGCAATTGACATCGATTTACAGTATTTTTCCATCGACATGCAATCTTCAACCTGTCGGCAAACAGCGGCGATCGCAAACGAAAGCGAGATCGGTTTTCGGATCTCGAGATGGAAACCGTAAAACGCAGTTGGTACTCTGACGTTAGAACTGATACTAGAATAAGATAATTTTTTTGTTAAATCTTTCCAAAAATGGAAAATTGACTGTTTTTTTGATATTTTAACGAAACTTAACCCCCGATCGATCTCAATCCCTTCGAGAATCTCCAATCCCTCAGCCGGGAAGATTCAACGCGCCATGGGTTTTCAGCCATTGCTTTTGTGTTGGGGTTAATCCCACGGTATCGGTAAAGAGAGCACCTTTGACGCGGGCATGACTCAAGTTAACACCTGCCAGACAAGCATTGCTGAAGTTGGCATATCGTAAATCCGCGCCCTCAAAATTGACATCGCTTAAGACGGCTGCTTCTAAATTCACCTTCAACAACGAAGCCTGACTCAGATTCGCCTGGGTGAGGTCTGCATTCGCCAAAATCCCCAGTTCTAATGACGTTTCTTCGAGAATTGCACCGGTTAAATCCGCGTGAGAGAAGTCTGCTTCCACTAAATCTGCCCCGGTTAAATCCGCACCTCTGAGCATGGTTTCATGCAACTGCGCCTCGGCTAAATCGACGTTTCGTAAAGAGGCATCATTTAAAATTGCCCCTTCCCAGTTGGTTTGACTGAGTTTGGCGGCTTCAAAATTGGCGCCGGTAAAATCCGTTCCTTTGAGATTGGCTTTGAATAGGTTTGCCGAACTTAAATCGACGCCCATCGAACGTGCCTGCTCTAAATACGCTTCGGTAAGGTTGGCATTTCTTAAAGATACCGATTCTAAATTCGCGTGATGGAGTTGAGCGCTGCTGAGGTTGGCTTCTGTTAAATCCGCGCCGTTTAAGTCTGCCCAAAATAAGGTTCCGTAGAGTAACAAGACCCGAGTTAGGTTAGCGTGACATAAATTCGCACGATTTAAATCCGTCCAAATCAATCGCGAACCGCTTAAGTTGGCATGGCTGAGGTTGGCACTACTGAGATTTGCATGGCTAAAATCAGACCCGCTCAAATCTGCATGGCTGAAGTTCGCGCGACATAAACTGAGATTTTGAAAGTCTCTTTTTCGAGCTGCATAGCACTTGAGGATATCGTGTGTATTCATAGCCTTTAACATGATAAATCTTACTTTTTCGCGATAATAAATCGCTCGCCTGAGAGGAAATTCATGCGAACAGTGAGACAAGAGTTACTTGAGGAGAAAACTCAAAAGGCGATCGAGATTTATTCCCGATTTTACCGAGATTGACGTCATTTTGAAGATCGGGAATATTGTAAATTAACTTAATGATTAGCAGGGTAATATAACCTTTTTCGCTCGATCGAGGGTTGAAGGTAAGATGAAAACACTCCCTTCATCCATGAGAGCGCAATCGAGATATTAACTATATATATTGACAAAATAACTCAAGCGTGTATATTGATTCGATTCCCAGTTCGATCGAGCGAGCCAAGATATGAACTTTATGTATTTTCGTTTGCTAATTTTGGCTGAAATAATGGTTGCAAGATTAAATTTTCCACAAATTTTTCACAACATCATGAGCGACCAAAATTCCAACAATACCGGTTCGGGCCAACTCATCCAAATCAACATCGATTCTCTGAGCTTTGATAGCTTCGATCGCAATCCTCATACGGATATCGTTTGCGTCTCTCCCGTGCGTACCGTCGTTCGTCGGGAAGAAGAAATCGTTCTCATCCGTCGGGTTCGGAAAGTCGAAGAAATCGATGCCAGTCCCGCTTGCCCGGTTAACACCACGCAAATGGCACAAACCGAAGAAGGCGCAACCACCTACACCGCCCAAACCCAAGAAACTAGCGTCTGAGACTCTGCGCTCGGTTAGCAGATCTGTTGACCGAGCGCGCCTCAGACGAATCCGCACTCGCCTCAATTTTGTGCGTCGATCGTGAGTCAATCTCTCATCTTGAAAACATTAGATGTGAGATCTTCGATGAGCAATCGAATCCATTTCCAGGCAACGTCACTTCGGAATGCCGAACGGAACGTAGAGAATGTAAATTTTTAATTTTTAACGGCTTTGTTGCATTCTCTTCCCCTCCCCCACCCCTATTTCTTTTCAGTCACAGGAGAAAACTTATGAGTAGTATCCCGGCGGTGGATTTAGTCATCGCCATTGACACCAGTCCGTCGATGAAAGATGAAGCGATCGCCTTGAGTGAGGCTTCAGAAGCCGCCATTGAAGCCGCCCGCGCCAGTTGTCCTTCCGATTTGCGGGTGATGTGGTTTGGCATTGAAGGCACTTGGAAAAATACTCACTTCAACGGCACGATTCGCGATTACTTGGTGGGGGAATGCAGCGTTTCCGAGTCCCAAATGCGGGGTCGTCGGCGAGGGGAAGTCAAAGATGCCGGGGCCCAAGAAGATGCAGCCCGTGCGGTAGAAGACCTTTCGACCCTCTTCGATTGGCGACCGGGGGCGGCCCGTGCCATTTTCTACCTGGGAGATGAAGCCCTCGAAGGGGGGGGTAGCAAAACCGAACGGGCAGATATCGAAGCGGCTGATTTAGCCATTGCCAAAGCCCAGACTGCTGGGGTCGCCGTTCATACCTATTTCGGTACCTCCAAAAGCAAGCATCGAGATGGTATCGCGTCGGAATACGCCCGCATGGCATCGGAGACGGGGGGACAAGCCTTTACCGACAAAGATGCGATCGATGGATTTGCAACGGTTTTGGAACGAGTCATTTGCGGCAGTCGGGCAACGGTTTCCCCAGCAGTCGAGGAACCGATCGCTCCAAAAGCCCCGACGGTCTACGTTCAAGATTGCCCCGACGGTCAACTCAGCAAGCTGTACAATCTCGACCTCTCCACGGGGAAAACAACCTTTGTCGGCGAACTGGTGACGGAGGTTTCCGATATTGCCTTTATCGGCAGCCAAATGTACGGCCTGGATTTGACCGATAGTGGCAAAACCACCATGCTGGTGACCATCGATCCGGCGACGGGGGATGCGAGCGTTATCGGCGATATCGGCTTTACGGTGGTGGGTTTAGCCTACAATCCGGCACGGGATACGCTGTATGCTTCGACGGCGAAAGAACTGATTGCGATCGATCTGACGACGGGGAAAGGAACCGTTGCCGTTGACCTCAAAAGTGGAGATCGTAACTGCGGTGAGGTGGTCTTCGATGGAAGTGGTAATGCCTATATTTCCCTGATTGGATACGATCGCAAGAAGATGCTGGCGACTTGCAACCTGGATACAGGGGATGTGCGCATCATCGGCGATATCGGCTTCCCCGGTCTGGCGAGTCTGGAATTTGTCGGTGACGTTCTCTACGGGGTGACGGGCAGTTTCTTTAATCTCGGCAAAGACGGGCAACTGATTCGCATCGATACGGATACGGGGTCGGGAACCTTTGTGGCCATGACCGATCCGATCGCTCGTTGGGCCGGTTTGACAGTTGGCGCACCGGTTTCTGTGGCTGAGGTAGACGAAGAAGAACCCGTCAGTGAAGAAACGCCGACCGTTGAGGTAGACGAGGAAGAACCTGTCAGTGAAGAGACGCCGACCGTTGAAGTAGATGAAGAGGAACCTGTCAGCGAAGAGACTCCCCCTGTTGAGGTGGACGAAGAGGAACCTGTCAGCGAAGAGACGCCGACCGTTGAAGTCGACGAAGAAGAACCCGAACCCGCGAAGCCAATATCCAAACCTGTGACTCCGATCTATATCAATGCGTTGACGTTCGATAGTTTCGATCGCAATCCGGCCACGGATATTGTCTGCGTTACGCCAGTCCGTACCGTTGTCCGACGAGAGGAAGAAATCGTGCTGATTCGTCGGGTTCGCAAAGTCGAAGAAATCGATGCGAGTCCCGCGTGTCCGGTAAATACCAGCCAAATTTCTTAGTCATCAGGTTGGGGAAAACCCTCTCGAATCACTCAGCCGGTGGTAGGGGGCAATACCTCTATCGATCGAAACAAAAGAGACAGATTGCTAAAGATTCAGTTATTAACCATTATTTTGGAGGTCAACGATGGATATTTTGACGATCGATCCGAAAGAGAACTGCTACGTCATCGACCCGAACCACATGGAGTACCTGCAAAATAACGTAGCGGCGTCGGCGACCCTCGATCGCGGCACCCACGTTATTCGCATTACCAGCGGTCGTTACCGTTGCGCCGATTCGGAAACCGCTGGAGAACCCTGGGTGGTGTTGTGGATGTACGGTGTGGATGGCAGTACGTTCGTTAATAAAAATACCGGGGTGGAAATTGGTGCCACCTGGACGACATTAAACGGGTATGACGATTCGTTAACTCTAGAAGTATCTAACCAGGTCGTGGTTTGCGCGCTATTTTTAGATTTGCAACATAACCGCGAAAGCAGTTCGATCGAGTTAGCGATCGGTCCCCATGCTTGCACCGTAGAAAGCTCTAAAAATTGCTATCTTCTCGATAAAGGGTACCTCGAAGACCTGAAAAAATGGGAAGAGAATTTCGTTGAAGTCGATCCGGGGATTTATCGGATTAAAATTCGCGACGGGCAATTCAGCTATTGGTCGGATGAGAAAAAGTTCGATCTCGAACCTTGGGCTTTAATCTGGGTCAAAGGCGGCAAGGTGATTCCTAAAAATACCGAAGAGGAAGTGGGGGAAACTTGGTGTTCTTTGAATGGATACAATGATTATTTTGAAATTGAAGTGACCGCTAAAACGACCCTATGCGGTTTGTTCTTCGATACCTATAAAGATGATAACGAAGGGCTAATTACCCTCTCGATTTCTCCCATTCCCGCGAAAACTCCTCCCAAAACCGATCCGATTCCCAATCCCACTCCCAATCCAGACTCCTTTCCCACTCCAAAGCCAGTTCCACCAAATATTTCTACTCCCATTTATATCCCAGATAATATTTGGGATATTCGCAATCCAGCGACAGATGTCGTTTGTATTTCTCCCGTACGAACTATTGTCCGTCGCGAAGAAGAAATCGTCTTGATTCGGAAGGTGCGCAAAGTTGAAGAAATTGATGCCAGTCCCGCGTGTCCGGTAAATTCAACTCAGATGGATGGGGTGCATATTGAGAATTAGTTAATTGATAGGGTGGGCAGAAGATTAATTTTTAATCGTTCGAATTAAGGCAAATGCTGCCCCCCCATAATTGGATTTATAAGCTAATATTTTACGTTTTTTGATAAAAAAATACCGAACTAAGTAGGTCGGCACTGAAAAGCTATATTATGTTGAATTTTTTATAAAATATCCTATTTGTCCTGGAGAGAAGATTTGAGAATCGTTATATTTAGTGAAATAGGTAAAGATTTTAACGCCCACCTACTTACAGTATTTTAAGGTTGCTAATAGTCAGTAGGACATTAATTTTTTAGCGTTCTTATTGCGGATAATTCTGCCCATCCGACAACGATTACGTGATATATTTCAGGGTAAATTATCTCAATAATATGACATAAAAAAAACGTCAAACAATTATTTTTTCTTGATTTTAGTATTCATTTAACGGTAATATACATGGTTCGATGGAATTCAAAAGAACTCATGTCCATTCAATACATTCCCCGCATTTATCCCAGCGGTTACTTAGATCGCCTCTCCAAACTGATTACCGAACGATTGCAACCCGGTGCGAACAAAGCCGAAATTGACGATCGCATTTGGGATTTGTTCGGTGAAGAGTGGGCGGTGATGTTCACGGATTTATCGGGATTTTCTCGATTTGTGGCGGAGTTTGGCATCATCCACTTTTTGCAAACTATCTACGAATCTCAGCGAATTTTTAGTCCTTGCATCGATAAATGGGATGGTATTTTAATCAAAATGGAAGGGGATAGTATGTTGATGCTATTTCGCCAACCCAGTAAAGCCGTTCAATGCGCGATCGAGATGCAACGGACGGCAAAAGACTACAATCGCTATAAATCCGATGCGGAAAAAATCTTGCTGTGCGTTGGCATTGGTTTCGGCAAAATTTTAACCATTGGCGAGCAAGATGTGTTTGGTGCGGAGGTGAATGCTGCGAGTAAATTGGGCGAAGATACGGCAAAACCCTGGGAAATTCTCGTCACGGATTCCGTCGCCGAATGCATTGGCAAGATGCCAGACATTAATTTAGACAAAATTGATTTTATCCCCCCGGGGGCGAACGGAGCTTTTAAAGTCAATTATCCCGTGTAGAAATTCTGGAGAAATCCCGTGGAAATTCTGTAGAAATTCCATCGCAATCGAGGGATATTAGAAGTGCGATCGTCCTTAGGCGAAGACCTTGGGTGATGGGTTGACCCCCTGTTGGCGATCGCCACCATAATATTTCTCGATCGAATTTTTGAGTTTCCGAATCATGAAGCGTCTGATTGTGTGTTGCGATGGCACCTGGCAAAAACTAACCAATCCCTATCCCACCAACGTCGTCAAGATGGCTCAAGCCGTGAAAGCCACGGGCAAAGATGGGATTCCCCAAATCGTTTATTACGACGAAGGGTTGGGAACTGGCAGCGTGCTCGATCGACTGTTTGGGGGGCTGTTCGGGCGGGGAATCGACAAGAATATCGAAGATGCCTATCGCTTTCTTTGTCTCAATTATGCCCAGGGGGATGAGATTTATCTGTTTGGTTTCAGTCGAGGTGCTTATACGGTACGCAGCCTGGCCGGTATGATTTACAACTCCGGACTCCTCAGCCGCCATTACATTCGCAAAGCACCGTCGGCCTACCAACTCTACAGCGCTCGGGGTTCCAAACCCAACGAAAGCCAAGCCACTGCATTTCGCCAAATGTACGGGGAGCGCGTCCCCATTACCCTACTCGGCTGCTGGGATACCGTCGGGTCTTTGGGGATTCCCGATATCAGTCCCTGGATGAAATTCGATCGCAAAATGAACGAAAAATATCGCTTCCACGATACCAAGCTCAATCGAACCATCCAGTACGCACTTCATGCGGTGGCCATCGACGAAACGCGCAAAGTCTTCGATGTCGCGCCGATGGAAAAAAGCCAAAGTGCCGAAAATCAAGTCCTCAAACAAATCTGGTTTCCCGGCGACCACAGTTGCATTGGGGGAGGGTTTAAAAACCGCCGATACCTCTCCGATGCCGCGTTGAAATGGATGATGGATTCGATCGCCGACCTGGGTTTGGGTCTGGATCTCGATGAGAGCGTGATGGAGGATGGCTTGGATATCGACCCGGCCTGCGAACTCAACCTGAATCCGCACAATTTAATTAGTAAGTTGACTGCTCTGGGGGGGGTGGCGCAGCGAGATGTATCCGATCGCTTTGAGGATATTCACGAAATTACCAAAAAACGCTTTTTCTCCCGTAAGGATTACAAACCCGAGAACCTCTTGAGAAAACATCTTTCTCGGCTTAAACAATAAGCATTTCCGATCGCGATGTGGAGAGGTGCGTGGTGGGGGGTTTGCCTCGACACTGGCGCCCGACTCTCCATTTCGATCGTGACGAATGTTAGAACGGGGATACGACAATCTGAATAAAACGATCGATTCTTGTCGTTGTGCCGATGAGCCAATGCGGATTGAATCCCAACGATAAACCTGAAATTCAGAACGTTTCCATCGGATTGCAAGATAACAGCAATTTTTTAGATCAGACCGAACAGGAGAAGATACGATGATTCTTCAAACCGAAACTGTCAAATCCGAAGTGCTGAAATTTGGCGATACGGTGTATTTGGAGCATATGAGCGGCGACTTCCTGTGCGGGGTGCATCGGGGACGTTACGACTGGCCGCAGCTGGGTCGCACGCAAAAGGTGAAATTTCAAATTGACGGCAACCGCAGCGGAGAAATTCGCAATGGAGCGATTATCCAGCTCAAGTCTACCGAATCGAGGGTTGGCGATCGCAATACGTTGGGTGCCTTTGCCGATAGTCCCGATTGCTATTACTGGGATGAGGGCTACGATACCAAAAAGCAGGCATGGCAGATTACGAAAAAAGGCGACAGTGGCGATGACACAATTCGCTACGGAGATCGGATTTATCTGACTAACCTCCACCACTCCCATCACAGGCTGTCTCGCTGTACCCGGTACCAGGGGTTCGTCACCACCGTTCCCCACGCCAACGAGTGGTGGTGCCTCAAACCCGAAGGCACTCAAGATGAGGGGGGTATCAGTTCCGAAGCGGCACTGCTCAAACAAGTCTTCGACCCCGACACCCGCGAGTTCAGTGCGGCGAACATGGCCTATTTGGCATACTGTGCCGAGGCGGTGTACCGTTCTCCCCAAGAGAGTAAAGCCCAACTCGAACAACTGGGATTTGCCATCGAGGGTGAGGAGCATTTCATTGAATTTACCTTCTCCCACACCCAATGTATTGCGGTTGGGGACGATGAAAAAATTATCATTGCCTTTCGGGGAACGGAGGGTTTGGAAGATTGGAAAACCAATATCAAACTGGACCAGGCGATGTGGAAGGTGGGTTTGGTGCATTCGGGTTTTTACAAGTCCCTGACTTCCGTTTGGCCGGCGGCGATGAAACGCCTCGAAGCACTGCGGACGAACAACCAACCGATTTGGCTGACAGGTCATAGTTTGGGTGGGGCCTTGGCGACGTTGGCCTGTGCGACGTTTCAGCAGGAATTGCCGGACTACGAGATTGCCGGGGTGTATACCTTCGGACAGCCGAAAGTGGGCGATCGCATTTTTGCTCAGGCCCTCGACAAGGAGCATCAATCCCGTTTCTTCCGAATGGTGAACAATAACGACATTGTCACTCGCGTCCCGAAATGGAAGTACGCTCATGCGGGACGGTTATTCTATTTCGATGCCAGGGGTAATTTGTTGCGCGATACCATCCCCTCTTGGCGGCATCGTTTGGAGGGTTACTCTAAAAGCTTGTTGAATTTGGATCCGGATGATATCGGCGACCATCGCATGGGAGACTATCGATTGTTGACGATGCGGCAGTTGGGTTAGTTTTTTGGGGAAGGCTGTCGGGGCACAAGCATTTGAGCGATAAACGATGGGTACAACGAAACCTAGGGATGTGCGGGTTTAGAGTGTACCCATCGTCGGGGTCAACGGCCCCATTCCCCCTACCGGTGTATCTTTGATGACGCGGGTACTTTATTTCTTTGCAAGTCCCCTAATATCTCCAAATGCACGCGCTCTCCAACCCCGCAGGGGGGAGAATGCGATCGCCATTCAGGTCTAATCGATTTAGATCCCCCCTAACCCCCCTTTTTAAGGGGGGAACTGGAAACAATGCCGAACCAACTAACAGCACCAGCATCCTCTGGCCTCCCCCTTAAGAAGGGGGACGGGAGGGGGATCTATACTTGGGGGACAGGAGAGAGATCTATACTTGGGAGATGAGAGTATAGCCGTCGCCAAGGCGATTAGGACACTTAAGAAATCAAGCTCAAGGCTTGCATTTTCTTCTCTCCCACCGCGATTGCCTGCTTCCCCCGATCGCCTTCACGATGCCCTAACGGGTGTGACGGTTGCTATACGTCGGTTGTTTCTATCGCTATCGCCACGACGGGCGCGGAGACTTCTGAATTCACATCCCCCACTCCGAAATTCCCTTTGAGATCCGATCGCAATTCCATCGATTTCCCAACAGCTCTAAGAGTGAAAATATTATGGCGGTTCAGAAAAATTTTGCTAGCTTTGACGATTTGATTGCCAATCGTAACACCCCTGCCCTGGTGACCTTTTCTCTTATACCACCGGATGCAGTTAATGTCAGATGTTTTCGCCGATTTTAGATCGGGTAAAAACTTAAATGGGCGATCGCTTAAAAATTGTCAAAATGAATACAGCGAATTATCCCAAATTGGTAGCTTAACATGAAGTCAAAGCATCGCCGAAAACGCTTTTATTTGTGGAGGGTGAGTTAGCCAGTCGGATTAAAGGGGTGATGCAAGCACCTCAATTGATGCAGTATTTGCAAAAGTTTTTGTAGGGGAAATTTAAGCATTCAGCCGTCAGCATTTAGCCGTCATATTTATACTCTTGTATAAAGCAAAAAATCAAGATTTTTAGTTGGTAACTGGAGTTTAAAGTTGTCAGGAACATTAGAATTTTGACCTGATGGCTGACGGGTAATAGCTGATAGCTAAGTACTACACATCAATCGAGTTCCATTTTTGCGAAGTGGTCTTGCAGCAGCTTGTGCATAAACCGATAGCGACCGCCGATGCGTTGGATTAGCAGGCGTTCGGTGCAGTAGTCGAGGAGAAGATCGAAGCGGAAGGGGACGTAGCGGTTCAGCCAAAGGACGATACGGAGGATAATGTGTTGGATAAAGGGATATCCGCCACCAAAAGCGCATCCAGTGAAGATTATAACAAACAATATTACGGATATAATAATGTGATGCAGCTCGGGTTCTATTGAAGTTAGGGTTAATAAAAAATCCAATATAAATTTTATAGGAAATGCAGCAATCGCTGTTATCATCGTCAAAATCATCATATTTTTGATTGAGCGTTTAATACCTTGATTTGGTTGTTTTTTAATTTCAATTTCGGATTTACATCCCTTTATTAAACCAGAGAATATACCACATAAAACTCCAACAAAAATACCAACTAATAGCCCCACAATTAAACCAATAATCACATTGAAAATAACACCAGAAATTACACTTATCATAATTCCCATGATTAGACCTAAAATCATATTTCCAGTGATGCTTTTGACTAGATAAATAAATATTTGTTGTTTGAGTTCTCGTCGAGATTTCAGCAACATAAAGATAGAAATTTCTTCAATAGTCTCTATCTCTGGCAAACCTCCAATTAACCCCCAGATCAGGGAAAAAACAAGACTGATAACCATCCCAAAAATTAAACCAAATATTAAATCAAAAAGTAGAATTACAGTTCCTCCACCCATGAGACCAATAATGAGACCCCAAATTAGACCAAGAAGAATTTTTTTCCTCTTGAACAACCACGACGGCTGCATCTGTTCGATCGAAAACTCCGTCCCAATACTCGAATCCCGTTCCATCCCTTTGGCAATAAATATCAATGTTCTCCGCACTGCTTTGCGCTGAGGCAACGACTTCGTTTTATAAGTCCGACTTAACCAGTTTGCATTCTGTTTACCGGGTTCGAGAATCAACTCCCGACTCATCACCGCATCCCAATAGGTATCGAACAAATACTCGATTTTGGCTGCGGAAGTTTCCCGCTTTTGCCACGCCGCCAGGTCGAATTTTCCCTCTACCCGCACCAATCCAAACATGGATAAAAACAGCGGTTTGGCTAACAATTCCTGCAACGCTACATCCTCGCCTACCGCCTGCCAGACATCCGATAACTTCAACCCATCGAAATACTCTTCAATCTGCATCGCAGTGAGTGGCTGCAAGTAAATCGCCCCCTGCACACTCAGCTTTTTACCAACGATGGTCTCAAATTCCTCTCGCCGACAGCACACCAAAACCCCACAGGGCCGCTTTTCGATATCTCCCGTCAACCAGGTGTTTATCGCCTCGGCGCATTGGGGCTGGAGTACTGGCGCAACCTCATCCAACCCATCCAGCAGCGGCAGCAATCTATCCTTCTCCAGCCACGATGCGCCCAAATCCTGCCGCAATCCGTATTTATCCTTCAGTTCCGCCACCAGCCAGTCAAACATTCCCACATCTGGCTGTTTCCAGGAGGATAAACTCACCAATACCGGAATCGGCTGGGTATTATCTTCTTTGGCAGCATCGAGTAATTCCCGCGCCAACTCCAGCATCGTCGTGGTTTTCCCCGCCCCCGGTTCCCCCAAAATCAACAACTGCCGCTGTTTCTGGTGAAAAACATCCTCAATCCGCGTCCCGGCTGGCAAGGGTTCCGGGGGTTTCTCCGGTTCGTACCACGTAACTTCCCAAGGCGGCGATACGGCACTATCCCACCGTTCCATCCCCAGAGATAAACGCACGGCATTATGCAGCGACTGCCCCAAGCGTCCGTTTACTTCCAACTCGACGGCTTGCAGCAGTTTAATTTGGGCGGGTTCTCGTGTTGTATCGGTGCTTTTCTTTGACGGTTCCGTTCCCGCCGTCTCCAGTCAATTTTTCCCGTAATAGTTGTGATTGGTAATCGTGCCTTGCTGAACCGGTGCGTCAATATTTTCGTTGTTGAACTGCTGCCCCGTTCCGCCCAACACTTGCTGCACGTTGCGGGCATTAACATCATCAAATTGCACCAGGGTTTGGTGAATCTCCTGGGTGAGTTGCTGCACTTGCTGTTGAAATGCCTCGTCCTTCATCGCATTGTCGAGATGCCCGGCAATATCGCGCAGTGCCGTCTCTGAACCGGTCTCGTTTACTTGTTTGAGGGCTTTCACCGCCTCGGGATTGCCCCGCAGTTTCTCGACGATCGCATCGCGTAATTTTCGGATTTTTTTGACACTCTCTTCGGTAAAATCTTCAGCAACCTTACCGATAACCCCCTCAACGAACTTCTTACCCGGTTCCGAATTCGCCACAGCTTTCAGCGTCGAAAATGCCCATGCAGCAGCGGTTAACGGTTCTACCATCTTGCAATCTCTCCAATCCAATTAAGGTACGCTCAAAATTGCGATCGAATCTTTCGATCTCCAACCAGCCCAAACCATCTCGAACGGGCTGACTATCTATGTTTTACCGAAAAAATCCGCGATCGTCCGTCGGATTTCATGTCCCAGATGCGATTTTCCGGCAAATCCTTTACACTCATAGCAACACGGACTGACCGATCGCCAAAGATAGATTAAAGCGATCGCACCGAAGCAATCACACATCGCGTCAGTCCCAATCCAGAGAAACTCAATCGACATCAATGTAACGGGCACTGGATGGCCAACCACTTCTACAATCGATTTCGCCGTCATCAATTCAAAGTATTTCAGGCGATCGTCCTCTTCGCCTGTATTTTCGCGATCGCCTGCCAAAGCCGATCGGCCCAGGAATCGACGGGGAACGGGCAAACAGTAATGTTTCGCGCCAAACTCCCCCTCGAAGCCAGACCCGCACCCCGGTGGCAACCCAACGCCACGGGATTCTTAAAACCCCTGAGTGAAGATGCCCCCAACTCGGGTTTCTTGCCCGAAACTCTGGGATTCGACGAGCAACTTTGGGGTTTGGATATCCAGGAAGACGATCGAGCGTTACTGTTGCAATCGATCGACTACAGCCTCCAATACTTAGCCTCGGCAAAAGCCGCAGCGGACTATCGAGGTTATCCGATTCCCGGCATTACCCAAGAACGGGTGGTTCGATCGTTGGAACGGTTTCGGGAGTTGGTAGAGACGGCAAGTACTCCCCAAGAGTTGCAATTGGCAGTATTCGAGGAATTTACCTTCTATCAATCCGTGGGTACAGAAGGCTTCGGGGATGTCTTGTTTACCGCCTATTTCGAGCCAGTGTACGCCGCCAGCCGAGTTCCCACCGCCGAGTATCGCTATCCCCTCTACGGCAAACCGCCGGATTTAGACACTTGGCCCAGACCTCATCCCACTCGCGGCGAACTAGAAGGAAAGGACGGGTTGCAAGGGGAAAAGGGACCGCTGAAGGGGTTGGAATTGTTTTGGCTGCGCGATCGCCTCGAAGCCTATCTGATTCACATTCAGGGTTCGGCGCGCCTGGAACTCACCGATGGCACGGAAACCACTGTGGGTTACGCCGATAATACCCGCCACGACTACACCAGTATCGGGGCAGAGTTGGTGGGGGATGGGAAACTCACCCTAGAAGAAGCGAAGATGCCGGCGATCGAGGCTTATTTTGAGGATAATCCCCCAGAACTCGACGTTTATATCCCCCGCGATCGCAGTTTCGTCTTTTTCCAGGAAAACTTCGGCACGCCGGCTTTGGGCAACCTCCAGGTTCCGGTGACGGCTTCTCGTTCGATCGCCACGGATGATACCCTGATGCCGCCGGGGGCACTGGCGTTGATTCATACCGATGTGCCTTTTGCCAATCCGTCGGGTTCGATCCAAGAACGCCGCGTCAGCCGGTACGTCCTCAATCAGGATACGGGGGGCGCGATTCGAGGACCGGGTCGGGTGGATTACTTCCTCGGTGCGGGCCCCGTGGCAGGCGATCGGGCGGGGTTGATGGTGAGTGAGGGGAAGTTGTTTTTTCTCTTATTAAAGTAGGATTTCATCAAGTGTTTCTCGAACCGGAGAACGAATGATGGATTTCCTCTTTATCGACTTAGACAATAACTGGGCGCAGGCTTGTATCGTCGAACTCGCCCAACGGTCTTTAGTCAGCGGTTACGGCGACGATCGCTTTCGTCCGGAAGCCAATCTCACCCGCGCCGAGTTGGCAGCATTAATGGTGAAGGCGTTTGCCAATGCAGATTCCGTTCGTTCTCCGGTGGTCTTTACCGATGTACCGAATACCCACTGGGCTTACGATGCGATTCAAACGGCTACGGCAAATGGGTTTTTTAGCGGGTATCCCGATGGTCGGTTTCAACCCGATCGCCTGATTCCCCGAGTACAGGCAATTTCGGTTTTGGCGGCTACCCAAGCCAGCCTTCCGGAAACCTCGATCGCCATTTTGGATCGGTATTTCGAGGATGACGAGACGATTCCCGATTGGGCAAAAGGGGGCATCGCGCGGGCAACAGCAGGGGCAATGGTGGTGAACTATCCCAACGCGAGACAACTTGAAGGCGATCGTCCCATCCGTCGGGATGAAGTGGCGGCGATGCTGTGTCGCACTCAATATATCAATGCGATCGCCCCGGAATATATTGCCGGATTTCCATTACCGCCAACCCAAGCCAGACCGGTACTCAACCAACCGCCAAAAACCCTTCAAAGTTACTTCGGCGTGCCGCTATCGGTGAATCCAAAGGGCGATCGAACCACCTATACCTACGTTTCGAGTCAGATTTGGCAGCAGTTTCCCGACTTTGAATCTGGTGGAGAATTTGCCGTCAGCTTTATCGGCGATCGGGCCGCGAATATTACCTTCTCTCCCACATCCGATCCCACCGATCCCTTTGATGGGGCATCCGCTGTGGAAACTCTATTTGAATCCGTCTTCGGCTACTCACCCGCAAAACGGGAATCCTATCCGGGGTGGAACATCGGCGGACACGAGGGTTTCGCCACCTACAAGGAATGTTTGGGAGATGGGATTGCCACCTCCTACGATTACATCGGTACGTTGGGAGGCGCGTTTCACGTCAGTTTCGAGTACGATCGCACCTGCGAGTAGAAGCCGGGGACGATCTTAAATCCGGTTGAATAACCATAATTCCGGTGGATTTAAATTAATTGCGAATTTGAACTGGCATCACCAAATGCGTCATTTTCACACCACCCAAGGGCGTTAAAATCACCGGAGAGGTGGGAGTATTCAGTTGAATTTGCACTTCCGAAGCTTGTAAATTCCGCAGAGATTCCGTCACGTAACGGACGTTAAAAGCAATCTCCAAACTTTCCCCAGAAATTTGCGCCGGCATGGCTTCCTTACCGCTACCCACATCAGCAGCTTCCACCGATAGAGATAGCTGCTGGTTTTCGGTATCCAAACTGAACTTGACGATGTTATTCTTGCGATCGGCCATCACGGCAATCCGTTCTAAGGCTGCCAGGAGTTGGCGGCGATCGACGTTCATTTGATTGTCGAACTGGTGGGGAATCAGTTGTCGGTACGCCGGATACGAGCCTTCGAGTTTGCGGCTGGTGAGGCATTGACGCTCTCCGAGTTCGAACACCACCTGCACGTCATCGCATTTGAGAGACACGATATCCCCTGCAGCATTTTTCCCGAGCATCCGTTCCAACTCCCGCAGGGCGATCGCGGGAATGGTGACTTCAAATTCTTCGGTGGGAGCGAGGACGGGTTTCTCGGCGTCGGTGTCTTCCCCATCTTCGGTTTCTTCTTCTGGATGCAGAGTTTCCACTACTGCAAGGCGATGTCCGTCGGTGGCGGCAAATTCCAACCCCTCTGAAGACACCCGCAAATGCACCCCCGTGAGGACTTGCTTGGTTTCGTCACCGCTGGTGGCAAAGAGGGTTCCCTTCAAGCCTTCCGAGAGAGCCGCCGCACTTAGTTGTACCACTTTTCCCGTGTCGATTTCCGGCAGTTCGGGAAATTCTTCAGCACTCATCCCCCGCATTTGGTAGTATTGCCCGCTTTTGGAGGTGACGGTAAACGGGGCATCTCCCCCTTCGTGATGCAGGGTAATTTCACCGTTGGGGAGTTTGGAAACGATGTCGTTGAGGAGTTTGGCCGGTAGGGCGATCTCCCCGCCATCTTCCACCTGGGCGGAAAAACCGGTGCGAATCCCCAAACTCAAGTCAAAGGCCGCAATCCGAATTCGATCGGACTCGGTATCCGCCGTGAAGAGAACGTTGGCAAGGACGGGATGGGTGGGGCGAGAGGGGACGGCGTGAATGGCAAGGGATAGGTTCGCATTCAGCTCGCTTTGGTCGCAGACAAGCTTCATAGAATTACAGCAGCGAAAACCAAGAACTCGAAAGACGGCGAGGAGTTTTTTTTGAAGATGGCGCAATCGCGCTTGACCCTCGGGATTCTAAGAGCATAAGACGCGATCGAGCGTTCGTCAACTCCCGATTTTCGATCGGGCTTCCTCCTCTGACCGCTTACTCCTACTCTATTTAATATATTTTTAGGTCGTTTATAGTAGGAGGGGCTGTGAAAACTGTGGAAAACCGTCGGCATCCTTGTTGTCATGGGAATTTGAATTTTCCACCCCCTGTGGAAAAGCTGTGGAAAACTGAGGTGAGTTTTCCACAGAGTATTTATACTTATTTAAGCTTTTCCACGATTTTTATGGGGTTTTCCACAGATATTCCCCATAGTTTTCCACAGATTTTAAGGGGGAGTTATGGATTTTTCTTGGCAATTCTTTACATATCTTAATTATTTGATAGAAAATTTTCCACAGGCTTGGGAAATCGTAAGCATTTAGCCATTAGCATTCAGAGATCGGCCAAAGTCTAACTATTTCGGGTTTTGAACATTTATTTGAACATTTATCAGATGTCCTAACTGACTCTGGGTCGTGTTATCAAACCCAGGGTTTAGGGTTTCGGGGTTCGTTACACCAGATGCCGGTGTCGATTCTCCCCGGTATTAACGTCAGTTCGGATTTATACAGTTTTAGATAATACTGTGTCAGGTGAGGGTGGGAAATGGGGAATGGGGCACTGGGAATCTCCCAACCCAAGCCGGGAACTCTGCGCTCCCGAACAGATCGAAAAAAAAGGCGATCGTTTCCGTAATTCGATGAACGATCGCCCTTCAAACTCTTAAATTTGAGACCTATAGCAGTTCGCGAGCCGTGTATTTACAGATCTAGAATCGAATTCTTTTGAAAATAAGTATTCCAATTCTTGGCTGTAACGATACCAATGCGAAGCGCTATAAAATCTCGGTCAAATTACCCAACAAAGGTAAAGGAACTACTTTCGAGATCCAGTTCGGTAATCTCAACATTATTCACGATACCAATCCGTTCATCCCGACCGCTAGTGTTCAGGAAGATGTTCGTGTGCCGTCCATTGCGCGTCGATTTCAACTCGTAATCGCTAGCGGTTCCGTGGAGTTGGATCGTATCCTCTCCCACTACAAAGTCCAGAATAATCGCGCGATCGCCCCCGCCGGCCGTTCCGTCGTTGCCATCATCGTAATAAACCCCAGACGCATCACCGAGAACGAAGGTATCGGCATCATTGCCACCCCGGAATCGATCGCGTTCTCCGCGTCCGGGTTCGTCACTATCGGGATCGACCCCCGTGAGGACATCCATTCCCGCACCACCATTGAGAAAATCATTTCCAGTACCGCCAACCATGCTGTCGTCTCCGCGAGCACCAATGAGGGTATCGTTATTTTCATCCCCAAATAGAAGATCGCTACCGGTCCGACCGTTGAGGCGATCGTTTCCTGCGTAGCCGCGAATGATATCGACTCGAGAAGTTCCATTTAAACGGTCGTTACCGGGGGTACCGTCGATGGGATTGGCGACGAGATAGTTGCCGAAGTCGATGTCGGTAACGGTTTCTGAGGAATCGATCGTGACAGTGTGAGAACCCGGTACCAAGGACGCGCTGCCACCACCGTTGATGTTAATCTCAATCTCGTAGTCACCGGTACTGTTGCCGCTACTGCTACCCTCCGCAAACGGATCGTAGTTGAAATTGTTGTAGCTGCTAACTCCCACGTAGTAGGTGTCGGACACCTCGGCGGTGAAGTCGATGTAGGAGTCATAGGTGAAGGATTCACCGGGTGCGGTCGCATCATCGTTCATGGCGACCTCAGTACCGGTGGAATCGAACAAGCGCAAAACCGAATCGACGTTAGAGCCCAACACCCTGGCATCAATATCAATGGTGACGACATCTCCGGCGTCGAGTTGCAACTTGATGAAATCGACATCCGAAGAGGAAGTGACGTTCGAGTTATCGCCGATCGAACCTGCATCGCTGAAGGTGGCGGAAATTCCGGGAGTGATGCCACTCTCGATGGCTGTGTCGATGGTATCGTTGGACTCATCGACTAGGCCATTAGAGGGATAGGTTTGCTCCCAGTTCTCTGGCACAACTTCGCCAATGGTATAGGTTCCCGGAGCGAGATCGGTGAAGGAATATTCCCCGTTGGCATTGGTGACGGTGGACTGTTCGCCGGAGTCGAATTCGCCGTTCTGGTTGTCGTCGAGATAAATCGTCCAGCCTTCTAAACCGGCTTCGTTGGCATCTCGTTCGCCATCTTCATCAAGATCGTTCCAATTGATACCCTGGATTTCACCGAGTCCGAATTCGGCGTTGCCAAAGTCGATATCGGTTGCGACCTCACCGGCATCGAGTTGGACTGTATGAGCTCCAGGAACGGCACCGTTGAGGGCGATCTCAATCTCGTAGTCACCAGTACTGCCTCCGTTACTGCTGCCTTCTTCAAACGGGTCGTAGTCGAAATTGTTGAAGCTGCTCACTCCCACGTAGTAGGTGTCGGACACCGTGGCGGTGAAGTCGATGTAGGAGTCATAGGTGAAGGATTCTCCGGGAGCGGTATCATCATCGCTCACGGCAACTTGAGTACCGGTGGAATCGAACAAGCGCAAAACCGAATCGACATCAGAGCCTAACACCCTGGCATCAATATCAATGGTGACGACATCTCCAGCATCGAGTTGCAACTCGATGAAATCGACATCCGAAGTGGGACTGACGTTCGAGTTATCCCCGATCGAACCGGCACCGCTGAAGGTGGCGGAAATTCCGGGAGAGATGCCACTCTCGATGGCTGTATCGATCGTATCGTTGGACTCATCGAGTAGGCTACCGCCATTGTCCACCACGGGATAGGTTTGGAACCAACCCGCTTGTTGTACTTCGGCAACGGTATACGATCCGGGGACGAGATTGGTGAAGGAATATTCCCCGTTGGCATCGGTGACGGTGGACTGTTCGCCGGAGTCGAATTCGCCATTATTGTTGGCATCGAGATAAATCGTCCAACCTTCTAAACCGGGTTCGTTGTTATCCCAAACGCTATCTGCATCGAGATCGTGCCACTTAACCCCTTCAATGGTTGCTGGATTGGAGAGGACGTTACCGAAGTTGATATCTTCAAGCTCTTGATCTTCTGCAACTTCGAGGGTGTAGGTGCCTGAACTGGGGTAAGTCTGCGTCCATCCCGGTTGCAACACTTCAGCAACCGTATAAGTTCCGGGGGTGACGGGATTGAAGCGATAGTTGCCATCGGCATCAGTGACGACAGAACGCTCGCCGGAGTCAAGTTGGCCGTTATTATTATCGTCAAAGTAAATCGTCCAACCTTCTAAGCCGGGTTCGTTGTTATCCCAAACGCCGTCTTCGTCGAAATCGTGCCACTTGCTACCCTCGATGCTACCAGGCGTGGAGGCTGTTAATGCCCCGAAGGCATTTAAGCGCCCTCCGGTGACGGTAATACCATCGAGTGCATCGATCGGATCGACACTGGCGAGAATTCGCTCTTTCACTTCCAAGGCACTCAACTCCGAATCGTCTGCCCAGAGGAGGGCAGCCACCCCCGCCACGTGGGGAGAAGCCATAGACGTTCCGTTGTAAGAGGCGTAGGAGTTACCGGGTAGGGTACTGTATATGCCAGAACCCGGTGCACCCAAGTCTACGGTTGTGGCTCCATAATTAGAAAACCCAGATTTGCGATCGTTACGGTCAGTTGCTGCGACAGAGATGATGTTATCGAGGTCGTAGCTCGCAGGATAGGATGGGGAATTATCGTTATTGTTTGAAGCATTTCCGGCTGCGGCGACAAACAACTGGTCTGCATTTCCAGCTGCTTCGATCGCGTCGTATAGGGATTGGGAAAAGCCTCCTCCACCCCAACTATTATTGGTCAGGTCGATGTTGACCCCATATCGGGTTTTCATCATCGTGGCGTATTCGATCGACTGGATAGCCGCGAAAGTCGTACCCGAACCGTTGGCACCGAGAAATTTCAGCCCCATAATTTGAGCCGACCAATTCACCCCCGTCGCCCCAGTGCCATTATTCCCTCGGGCAGCAATGGTTCCGGCAACGTGGGTTCCGTGTCCTTCATCGTCGAAGGGGTCGCCGTCATTGTTGACAAAGTCGTAGCCGTGGATGTCATCGATGTAGCCGTTGCCGTCGTTATCGATACCATCTCCAGCAATTTCGCCAGGATTGGTCCAGATATTATCGGCTAAATCCGGGTGAGTGTAGTCTACGCCAGTATCGATAACGCCCACCACGACATCGCTGCTGCCGGTGGTGATATCCCAAGCTTCCACCGCATCGATGTCGGCATCGGGGGTGCCGCCGTTTTGTCCGGTGTTGTGGAGACCCCAATGTTGGTTGAAATCGGAGTCGTCGGGGATGGCAGTCGTGCGAACGATGTAGTTGGGTTCGATGTATTCGATCGCCGGGTTGTTGCTGTGGGCGGCGATCGCAGCGTCCACATCTCCCTGAATCGACCACAGTTGCACCCCGGAAGTATTGGTGGTTCCGAGAACGGATGCCCCTAAACTCGCTTGCAGCGTACTAATTTGGGCCGATTGTATGTCGGAATTAAATTTGATTAGAACTTGATTGTCAACGGCTTCGGGCGCGACATTATTGACGCTAGCTGAGTTGAGTTCTTTGGAGTTGAGAATTTCGTTCTCTGTAAGCTTTCCGGAATTTGATGTGTTTTGATTCATGATTGATGCGATTCTTCGTGATTTCTCGATCGAATAACAGTCAAGTTAGCGCCACTTCATACAGTGCAGCAAAAGTAAGTCATCAGTTTTTTTTGAGCGATACAGCCAGAGTGCGATCGCTCATAGGCAATGAGAAAGCACGAGAAAAATACGGAATTGGATAATTACGACGTTAGAAAAAATTTTAACTCGCCGTTCCAGTACCGCAATATTCTGCGCCCTGCCAGTGAATTCACCTTCGGGTTTACAGCATGCGCTGAATGCTTACATATTTTCTGGGAAGCGATGGTTATTTTTGGCTGCCCCAGACCCAATAAAGATGTGTTCCAAAATCTTAAAGTTGCTTCAATGCGCTCGCGATTGCGGCATGGCTTTTAGCAACTTTAAGCTGCATTTCTTTTGTCAAGGATTTTTCTCAATCTGAAACTCGACTAACTATTTGAGTTCGAATTGAGCGGTTGAAACTAGAGCATACTTCTTGCACTAAGAGAGCAATTTTTTGCGTGTAACGCATACACTCAACGAAGCAAGAATCCTCTTTGAAAGCCATTGTTAAACTTTTTTAACCGGTAAAGTCAATTTATCAATAGACTTTACCAAAACTATACAAATAATTTAACCAATATTTTTTGATTTGACGTTTAATCCGGATTAAAAAGCCACTTTAAATTTTTTGTTAAAAATTACAATTTTAAGCATATAATCCTGAAAATTTTAGTTTTTGCTTAATTTTTAGGATTTTTATTTTTTAAAATAAATGGGCTATTGTGCGGAGTTATTTTTTTTTGAACGGCTTTTTTGGCTATCTAAAAAAGAGCGATTTTAATTCTTTGCAAGGAAATACGGAACAAAAGCGATCGGACAATCGCTTTACAAATTCCCAAAATAATATATAATTCCTTGAATCATTTAATAAATTGGTTAAAATTGTTAAATTGACGAAATCGAGTCTATTTTTTATGTTTTGAACGGCGCGATCGAAGGATGGAAGCGCAAGTTATTACAGAGGAAAGAAGAAGTAGAAGGCGAGGGTTTCGATAAAATCACCGAAATACTCGCCCTCGAGATTAGAGAGTCTAGATCGAAAATTTGGGTAAACTTATCTAGACAAACACAAAAGAACTACTTTCGAGATCTAGTTCGGAGACATCGATATTGCGCACCAAACCAATCCGTTCGGATACGTTATCCGTTTTCAGGAAGATGTTGGTGCCGTTAGAAGCCGATTGCAACTCGTAATCATCCCTAGTTCCGTGGAGTTGAATCGTATCCTCACCTACGGCGAAATTAAAGATAGTCGCCCGATCGCCCCCACTCGTTGCATCGTTGCCATTATCGTAATAGACGGTTGATGCATCGCCGAGGACGAAAATATCCGCACCGCTGCCACCTCGGAATCGATCGACCTCTCCAAGTCCGGGTTGGGCACTTTCGGGATCGACTCCAACGAGGACATCCATTCCGCTACTACCGTTGACAATATCGTCTCCCGTACCGCCAATCAGGGTATCGTCTCCAACACCGCCTTGTAAGGTATCTCGACCTTCATCTCCGAAGAGGAAATCCCGATTTTCCAAACCCCGCAGGCGATCGTTCCCTGCGAAACCGCGAATCAGATCGAACCCAGCAGTTCCGTCGATACTTTCAGCATTGGGGGTACCCTCGATAAGATTGGCGACGAAACGGTTGCCAAAATCCAAATCGGCGATCGCATCTCCAGGATCGAGATTCACCGTATAAAACCCGTCGCTTGGGTGAGTTTGTTCCCAACCCGGTTGCAAGACTTCCGCAACGACATAGCTTCCCGCATCGAGATCGGTGAAACTGTAGTTGCCATCGGCATCGGTGACGGTAGACACTTCCTCACCATCCAACACGCCGTTGCCGTTGTCGTCGAGGTAAATCGTCCATCCTTCCAACCCCGATTCGCCCACATCGCGAACGCCGTCACCGTCGATGTCGTTCCACTTGCTGCCGGAGAGTTCCCCAGGCAGGGTGATATTGCCGAAATCGATGCCGTTGACGGTTTCGCTGGGGTCAAGCGAAACCTCGTGGCTGCCGGTACTCGGGTGAGTTTGTTCCCATCCCGGTTCGATGACTTCGGCGATGGTATAGGTTCCAGCATCTACAGAGAAGGAGTAGTTCCCCAACTCGTCCGTGGTGGTAAAGGTTTCGTCGGCATCGAGTTCGCCGTTGTCGTTATCGTCGATGTAAATCGTCCAGTTAGCCAGTCCCGGTTCTCCGTCATCGCGAATGCCGTCGCCATCGAGATCGTGCCACTTGCTACCGGCGATTTCACCCAGCAGGCTTTGGTTGCCGAAGTCGATGTCGGTGACGATTTCCCCCGGATTGACAGTGACGGTGTGAGTTCCAAATCCCGAAGAATCGCTCCCTCCACCATTGAGGGCAATCTCAATTTGGTAGTCACCATCACTGAGACCGCTACTGCTGCCTTCTTCAAACGGGTCGTAGCTGAAATTGTTGTAGCTGCTAATCCCCACGTAGTAGGTATCGGAAACCGCGGCAGTGAATTCGAGATAGGAGTCGAGACTGAAAGATTCGCCTGGTGCTGGGAAATCATCGCTCATAGCAACTTGACTGCCGCTAGAATCGAACAATCGCAAGACCGAATCCAGGGAAGACCCAAACTCGGCTGCATCAATGTCGATGGTGACGATATCGCCGGCGTTGAGTTGCAACTCGATTAAGTCTACGTCAGCCGAAGGACTCACGTTCGAGTTGTCACCGATGGAACCTGCATCGCTGAAGCTTGCAGGAATGCTGGAGGTGAGTCCGCTGGCAATTGCTGTCAAAATCGTGTCGTTGGACTCATCGAGTACGCTGCCACGAAGACTGGGATAGGTCTGCTGCCAACCATCTTGTTGGACTTCGGCAACGGTATAGGTTCCCGGCGTCAGGTTCGCGAAAGAATATTCTCCGTTGACATCGGTGACGGTAAACTGTTCCCCGGTATCGAGTTCGCCGTTCTCGTTATCATCGAGGAAAATCGTCCAGCCTTCCAATCCCAGTTCGTCGGCATCTTGAATCCCATTGCCGTCGATATCGTTCCACTTGATACCTTGAATTGCGCCGGGGTCGAGTTCGGCATTGCCAAAGTTAATGTCGGTTGCCACTTCATCCGGTGCCAGTTCCAGGATATGAGTTCCTTCACCCACTTCCGAAACGACCACGTCATCGACATACCACCCTTCAAAAGTGTTGGCGAGACTATCGATCGTGTCGAAGTCGAATTGAATCTCGATCGAACTCCCAGCATAATCGCTCAAATTCAGGGTGGCATTCGTCCAACCCGTCGTCGGATCGTCGAGTAAGTCGGCATTCGACGCGATCGCCTCAAAGGCACCGCCATTCTCGGAAATTAGAACTCGGGCACTATCCCAAGGATTCCCCCCTTCACTGGCGAGAACGTAATTAAACGAGAGTTCGGGATTGGTAACTCCTGTTAAATCGATCGTTGGCGAAGTAATCCGACCGGCAGTATCTCCGACATCGTAGTTGCCGCGATCGTTGGGACCTTCTCCGGTACCGAAATAGACGCTATCCTCAGCGGAGTGACCCGGTTGGTTGCCGCGTCCGGTGGATAAATGCCACAGTCCCGGAACCGTTGCACCAGTGTTATCGATAGTAAATCCATCCAGGCTGGGGTTGCCGTTGCTATCGCTGAAATCGGCATTGAAGAGTTCGATCGAACCCAGGAATGGAGAGGTTTGTCCCCAACCCGGTTGTTGTACCTCCGCGACGATATAGGAACCGGCAGGGAGATTGTCGAAGGTATATTCCCCGTTGGTATCGGTGACAGTGGAAAGTTCCCCCGGATCGAATTCGCCGTTGTTGTTGGCATCGATGTAGATCGTCCAGCCTTCCAACCCCGGTTCTGCCGCATCCCGAACCCCGTCTTTGTCCAAATCGTTCCACTTCACCCCGGTAATTTCCGCCGGGTTGGTGAGAAGGTTACCGAAGTCGATATCGGTTACATCTTCGCTTTCTCCCACTTCAACGCTATGAGTTCCGGGTGCATTGGGGTAAGTCTGCGTCCATCCCGATTGCAACACTTCGCCGACCGTATAGGTGCCGGGGGTCACGAAACTGAAGCGATAGTTGCCATCGGCATCGGTGACGGTGGAACGTTCGCCGGAGTCGAGTTCGCCGTTGTTGTTGTCGTCGATGTAGATCGTCCACCCCGAGAGGGTTGGTTCGTTGCCATCGAGAACGCCATCGCCATCGAGATCGTGCCACTTGCTGCCTTCGATGCTGCCGGCGACGGGGGAGACTAGGGCTTGCAAGGCGTTCAACCGCCCTCCCGTCACAGTAATGCCATCGAGTGCAGCGATCGGATCGACGCTGGAGAGAATTTGCTCTTTCACCTCCAAGGCTGTGAAATCCGCATCTTGAGACCACAGGAGGGCTGCTACTCCGGCCACGTGGGGCGTTGCCATCGAAGTCCCGCTTAAAAAGCCGTAGTTCCCGTTGGGCAGAGTACTCCAAATATTAGAACCCGGTGCACCCAAATCTGTTGAGGTTTCGCCGAAATTGGAAAATCCAGACTTGTTGTCGTTATCGTCTGTTGCAGCTACAGAAATGATGTTATCCAGGTCGTAATTAGAAGGGTAGTGTGGAGTTAGATCGTTGTCATCGCCAATACCATCGAAACCTCCGTTCCCAGCTGCGGCAATGAATAACTGGTCGGCATCGCCAGCCGCTTCGATCGCATCGGACAATGCCTGGGAAAAGCCTCCACCCCCCCAACTGTTATTGGTGAGGTTGATGTTGACCCCATACTGGGTTTTCATCATCGTGGCGTATTCGATCGCCTGGATGGCCGCGAAAGTCGTACCCGAACCGCCAGCATCGAGAAACTTCAGCCCCATAATTTGGGCAGACCAATTGACCCCCGTTGCCCCAGTGCCGTTGTTTCCTCGGGCGGCAATGGTTCCGGATACGTGGGTTCCGTGACCGTTATCGTCGAAAGGGTCGCCGTCGTTGTTGATAAAGTCGTAGCCGTGGACATCATCGACGTAGCCGTTGCCGTCGTTATCGATGCCGTCTCCAGCTATTTCGCCGGGATTGGTCCAGATGTTATCGACTAAATCCGGGTGAGTGTAGTCGACGCCAGTATCGATGACACCCACCACGACATCGCTGCTGCCGGTGGTGATGTCCCAGGCTTCTGCTGCGTCGATGTCAGCATCGGGGGTGCCGCCAGTTTGTCCGGTGTTGTTGAGACCCCAATGTTGGTCGAAATCGGGATCGTCGGGGATGGCTGTGGTTTGGACGATGTAGTTGGGTTCGATGTATTCGATCGCCGGGTTGTTGCGGTGGGCGGCGATCGCAGCATCTGCATCTCCCCGAATCGACCACAGTTGCACCCCGGAAGTATTGGTGGTTTCGAGAACGGAAGCCCCTAAACTCGCTTGCAGGGTACTAATGTCGGCAGATCGAATGCCGGGATTGAATTTAACGATAACTTGATTAGCAACGGCTTCGGGTTCTTGATTTTGCGTGTTTTCTGAGTCGGAAGAACTGCCCTCGGGCAATTGATTTTTAGGGTCTGCAAATTCTGCAAACTCTCCGGAAATGGATGAATTGCGATTCATCATTATGGCTATCCCTAGTGATTTGCACTTGGACAACACTTCATGCAATTCGGCAGAAGGTCGTTATCGATGTGTTTGGAGAGATTTATCGAACGGAAAGTCTTCAGGAGCGCGATCTCTCCAATTGGGTTAACACGTTTTTACAGCATGGAATCTCAAATGCGATCGAATGCGATCGAATGCGATCGGGCTTGGCGGCAGATATTTTAGTGACGCACGGTCAGAGCGTGCAAGAGCCTCAATTTGAGATTGGGAAATAAATTTAGTGATGCATTTTCCCTGTCAAGGTATTTCTGCCAATTTGTATTTAGCGTGTCTGGTGAGTTATAAGCAGACTTTATCAAAAATATGCAGAATTTTGTTTAAATCTCTAGGTTTTATTGATATTTCAGACTGGAAGTTTTTACCCGCAGTGTTGACGAAGCGTTTCCCTCGTACAGATGAAACTCATTCATAACAAGGGGTTTAACGCTAAATTTTAACACAGCCTAGCCTGGTTTATTCACGAGCGGGTTGCGAAGGTGCGATCGCGATCGGAATGACTCATGACAGGATTTGGATGAGAAAAAATACTCAGTGCGATGCCTAAAAACCCCTTATGCGAAGAAATTAGAGACACCATTTTAGGCTCTTTTTCTTAAGCGCGATCGCATCTCCTGGTTAATAATCCAGGCTAGTGGTTTATCAAGCTTGAAGTTGTGAGTTTTGTTGTCTTAAATTGCTTAATATGCAATAGTTTTAAAAATTGCAAACGCACATAATTAAAGTTAACAAATCGCTCGTGCTGCTACGCAGAATTAAAAATGCAAAATGCACAATGAAAAATTCCGACTCTGTATAGCTTTCAGCGGTTGAAAACTGGGTACTTATTTCTGCCTTGCGGCACTAGTTACAATTAAGCGTAATTGCTGAATCTCTTCTCCCATTCTCCCGCTCGGCGTTCCCTTGCGTATGCGCGCGCGAACTCGGGGTCCGACCTCTTGCCGCTTAATATCAAGTTCGGATAATTCGTTACAATTAGGCGCGATTGCTAAAATTTTTCTCTCATTCTCCCGGTCGGCGTTCCCTTGCTAGGTCGGCGTTCCCTTGCGTAGGCGCGCCGACGCGGGGTCCGACCTCTTGCGAAGGGGCTGTCTCCTGGGGTGTCCCCAGGAGTTTATACGCCCCGTCCGACGCGGGGTCCGACCGCTCCCGAAGCCCCCCACGCTCCCGAAGCTCCCTCCGGTCCCCGATACTCACTTGAACCGGAATTGTCAGCATTTAACCGAACTGGAGACCGCCAGTGAGAAGAAGATCGCAATTTGGGCAATGGGGAAGCGAAAAAATTGTTGATGATTCAATTTGCTCGCGTTCGCTCGATTACGTTGGATAGGTGACGGTTTTGAAGGTAATCTTGTCGGTTCCAGGGTTATACAGCGTGTAAGTGCTCTCTCCGGGTTTGCGCCCCACCGCACCAACCCCCACCACGCGGCGGGGGGTTTTACCCTGTGCTTGCGGCTCTTGGGTACCATCGAGAGTTGTGACAGTAGATAGTAGCTCGTGGGGTGTCACCAGGCATTCAAAGGTGAGGCCCGATCGCCCACAAAATAGGGTATTCGCATCAGCGCGAATCAACCGATCGCAAAAGGTAATGGGCGGTGTACTGGGTGTTAGTTCATCGGCATAGCTAACGGTGCTACCGTGGATGAGCAGGCAATCGAGTTCGTGAAAGCCAAAGTGGAGCGATCGCAGCCACTGCACGTCCTCCCGCGAGACAGATTCCCAGAGGCGTTGCACCCCGTCGTCACCAAACTGTGCCATCAGTTCTGGGGCATCAGTCAAACCACTCAGTCCATGCAAGCTGAAGCATTGTTCCTCCCACCAGCCGATGCAGATTTGGGGTTCTAGTTCTCCAGTATGGGGGGATCGCAGCCGTTGAAGTACAGCTTGGTTCTGGCCGTGCAGCCCGATCGAATCCCCCAGAATGTAGAGATCGCTAACGGCATGACGTTGCTGTCGAAGATCCGCTAGGACGGCTTCATAGGCGGCTAAATTCCCTTCAATGCCACTTAAAATCGCCCAGTGTTCCATTTCGATCGTTCTCCGTTTCTTATGTTTGTGCTGTTTGCGCCCGCAGAATCCGGACTTCTCCATCACGAGCCGTCACATTAGACGTAAATCGGCATACTATTACTTCCATAGCGCTTCGTCATCAGTTTATTTACACGATTGAAGAAATAAGTTGTTTCTATTCTCTATTCCCCGTTCCCCATTCCCCGTTCCCCATTCCCCGTTCCCCATGACTGAAAATGTGGAATGAAAAGGGCGCGAACTGCGATAACTAACGTTGACAAACATGGCTGGGGTCATCGGCGCGTTCGGCAAATTCCATCCCCCGCGCCAAGCGCCACGCAAAGATAGATGGTAATCCGCGATCGACGATCGCCGCACAGGTTTTTTGGTAGTCGTACGGGACTTCCCGCAGGATCGTCTGAGTGGTGTCGAGATCGTAGAGGACATAAGTGGCGTTGGGTCGCCCGTGGCGGGGTTCTCCGACAGAACCCGCATTGACAATACGCTTAAGGGGCGTGGTGAACTGCTGTTGGGTGTCGGCTTGTCCGGGTTGCTGCACGGTCACACTCAGAGCAACATTTTCCAGATTCCGCACGTAGGGCACGTGAGTATGCCCGCAAAACAACACATCGGCCTCGGTGGATAGCACCCGTTCCAACGCGGCAAAGCCATCCATACTGGGCAATAGGTACTCGTGTTGGCTGTTCGGACTGCCATGCACGAAGCAAAGGTTCCCGTGGCGCAGGGTCATCGGCAGTTGTGCGAGGTAATCCCGTACTTCAGGATGAATCGCTTGGTTCGTCCATTCATGAGCTAACTTGCCCCGTTTTTCCGCCAGTTGGGAAGGATAGCTGCATTCGCAGGCGTTTAGCCCCTCGACGATATCTTCATCCCAACAGCCCTGACAGGTCGGAATATCCAGAGAACGAATCCGCTCTACAACTTCGTTGGGGTAAGGGCCATAGCCGACTAAATCCCCCAAGCAATAGATCTGCTCTGCCCCTTGGCGATCGATGTCAGACAAGACAGCATCTAAGGCGGCTAAATTGCCATGAATGCAAGAGATTACAGCGATTTTCATCAAAACTCCTTGGGTCTGAAACCCCGTCCTAGAAGGACGGCTTTACAAGTAGCCCGTTTGCACGTTGAAGAATGCGGACTTTACGGGCTGAGAATTGTCCGGGTTGAGTCGAGGGAGGCTATAACGCCCCGCCCCTCTCGGTTAGATCCGGGCGTGCGACTTTCATCGCACCCGGCTCCCGACAATCTTGGTTGCTCATGTGGATGTAATCGTGGCAGGATTCGTGAATCACCATCAGGTTATTTGGTTTCGAGTTTGAGTGGTTACCGTCAATGTGATGGAGGTGAACCCGTTCTTCCCCAAGGAAGAGGTAGCCACAGTGTCCACAAGTATGGTTTTGTTTGCGTAAGGTCTTGGCTGTCATATTGTCATAGAGTCTGCTATTTCGCTTACTCCAATAGGTGAGGTCTCCGTCAAACGGGGATTTATCACCTTTGACGTTGACGTGTTTGTTCTCTGAGTATGGAACGGCGGGAAATGCCTTTTTGATTAACTCGGTTACAGTGTGCCGATTTTGCTTGGCTTCCTTATTAAAGACCGTCCATGCTCTATTGGCTGAATGCCATAGCGAGAATCTTGCCCCGTCCATCTCGCAGCCAACGACGGGCGCGGGATGGTTTGGTCGGCATCAAGGGAATACCTTCTGGCGATAAAACTGGTACTCGCTGCATGGTGATAAACCTCGCAATTGAGTGTTTGAACTTGCGAAAAATTGCTCTACTTGGGGAGCAATTTTTCAAGAAGCGTCGTCGCCTCCACCACCTAATCCAAGATGTCTGGGCATTACCCCACCCCCGACAACACGGGGTTGTAGATAGTCCGGACTGGCGAAATATCCGGAAGTACGTGCCAGGATTAGGCTCGCTCGGTGTAGTCAAGTTCCGGCAGTTGGTTGCCTGCCCAAGCTCCGTCCCTTTTAGGGCGGAGTTACCTTGACGATGTTGCCACCTCCGTCTCAAGGTCCAAGGTTTTGTACTGTTGTTGATAACTATCGATTGCCGCTGCTGACAAGCAGCTATCTAACAGGGCTTGGGAGATCGCCGTTCGATCGAGTTGCCAACCCGAAATTTCAATGCCGCTAGGGCGATCGGGTCGACCCTCTAGCCAGCGGGGAATCGGCAATTCTCGATATTCAATCCCCTCAAGTCCCTGCACGAAGTCTACATAAAATGCCCGCCCGTCGGGTAGCTCGAAAATTCCCTTTAACCGCTGTACGTTTCCGTAGGCTCCCTCGGTGATTTCGAGCACCACGTCATCCAAACTGGGTGGGTCAAATACCTGCCCGGTTAGAGCACTACACCAAAATTGGGGTAGATTGCTTGGATTCGGGGCTGGGATCGCATTTCCAGGAATTAGCTCGTTCGCCCACTCGTGCCATTCAGACTGTTGCAGGTCGGGGGGAAGCACCACCACTCGGTGGCAGGGCACACTAGAAAGAGACGGGATGTTCAAATCGAGGTAGTAACCAATCTCTAGGAAAACCACTGCCTCTTCCGGTAACATCTGCAATGAGGGGATTTGGCTTTCTGGGAGTACCTGCACCCAAGGGCAGCAATAGCCAACGCGGGCTAGATCCACAGAAACTCTATCTAGACCCGGACAGATGTAGATCGAAGCATCCTTGCGTTCTTTAAGCGCTTGGACGATCCAAGTTGTTTTACCACTGCCAGAGGGACCGGCGACAGCAATTACGGTAGGAGCACTCATCAGGTACGTATCCTAGTGAAAAGAAGGGCAATGAGCGATCGAGTTCGTTTTCAGCGCTAGTTTGGCTGGGGTGGGACTGAAGGATAGAACCGATTGTCATCGACCAAGAATGATAACTATTCTCAGATAATAATATATAGCAGTTCGCGCTGGTATCATTACAGATTTTCAGTCATGGGGAACGGGGAACGGGGAACGGGGAATGGGGAATGGGAAAAACCGATTTTTTCAAGAGTGTAAATAAACCAGCGCTTCGCGCTATAAGTATTTTCCAGGGGTCAAACGGATGAAGATTGATGGCACCAAGCGACCGATTCAACGTCAGACAGTATATCTGAGGGGTAAATCCAACCCAACCCGTATTTTTAGCTCCGCTCAATCGTAACGTCTCAAGACAAGTGAGGCGAGCCAACTGTTCGAGAGCGGTCGCGGTTCGAGAACCATCAATCGTAACCCATCATCATCCGGAAACAACCTTTAATGTTCGGACATCTTGTCCATCGCATCCGGCTTATCGTGAATTGCCAAACGATCGAGCAATGTTGCACTCGCCTCGTTCAAACCGATTAACTGCACTTGTACCCCCCGCTTCCGGAAACGCAACACCATCTTATCCACGGCATCCACGGCCGAATGGTCCCATAGATGAGCGTGAGTTAAATCGATTGTGACTTTTTCGAGCTTTTCTCGAAAATCGAAGGCATTGAGAAACGTTTCTACAGACACGAAAAAGATTTGACCGTTGACGCGATACACTCGTTCGGTTCCGGCATCTTTGAGCTGCGATTCCACGAAGACCAACTGGGCAATTTTCCGGCTGAAGAAAATGGCACTCAACGCTACCCCAACAACGACCCCAATCGCCAAATTGTGGGTGAGCAACGTAATTGCTACCGTTGTTAGCATGACCGCCGTTTCGCTTTTGGGAATATAGCGGATGTTGCGAATCGAACCCCAGCTAAAGGTGCTAATGGAGACCATAATCATCACTGCCACCAACGCCGCCATGGGAATCTGCGCCACCCAGTCTCCCAAGAGGAGAATGCACAGCAACAGGAAGATACCGGCACTGAGCGTCGAAAGTCGCGTGCGTCCTCCCGATCGAATATTAATCACCGATTGACCGATCATCGCGCATCCGGCCATGCCGCCAAAAAATCCGGTGGCGATATTGGCAATGCCTTGTCCCATCGCTTCCTGGTTCTTATTGCTGGAGGTATCGGTGAGGTCATCGATGACGTTGGCTGTCAGGAAGGATTCGAGTAACCCCACCAGCGACAGTGCCAAAGCATAGGGCAAAATAATTTCGATGGTCTCAAAGTTGAGGGGAACCAGGGGAACGCTCAAACTCGGGAGGGTCGTCGGGAGAGTTCCCATATCGCCGACGGTGGGTATCTCCCACCCTGCCGACATCGAAATCGCCGTCAGGACGACAATGGCGATCAGGGGAGAGGGAACGGCTTTGGTAATACGCGGCAGGCCGTAAATAATTCCCAATCCAGCAGCCACCATCACGTAGACTAACCCCGGCACGTTTTCGAGTTGGGGGAGTTGTGCGTTGAAAATCAAAATTGCCAAGGCGTTGACGAAGCCGAGCATCACCGCACGGGGAACGAAGCGCATCTGGTTGCCGAGTTTCACCCAACCCCAGATAATTTGCAATATTCCTGTGAGGATGGTGGTGGCAAAGAGGTAATTTAAGCCATGTTCGCGAACCAGAGGAGTCAGCAGCAGTGCCATAGCCCCGGTGGCAGCAGAAATCATGCCGGGACGACCCCCTAAAAAGGCGGTGATGATGGCAATGCAAAAGGAGGCGTACAATCCCACTTTGGGATCGACACCGGCAATGATGGAAAAGGCGATCGCTTCGGGAATGAGTGCGAGTGCAACCACCGCACCAGCGAGTAAATCGTTTTTAAGATTGGAAAACCAAGCTTTTTGAGACAAAATCCCCTTCATACTCTCTCGATTAATTGATGATTTTCCCTAAAACCAAACTGATGGATGGCGATCTTCCTCGCGCAGTCGATCGACTTTGAGATGGATGAATTCCCTCGTTCGAGGTGAGTTCGCCGGCGATCGTCCTTGTGCCCTAAAACCCCGATTGGAGTGAATCGAGCGAGACTTTCCCGATATGTTGACAACGGTTTGCCGAGCCGGTCGCACGCGAATAACTGACCTGCGCTGAATCAGTATAGTATAAAATCTATAGTCATCATTAATGTTTTTAAATAAAAATAAATTACAGTCACATAAGTAATATTAATAATGTAAATAATTACGATGCATTTCCATTGAATGATTAGACTTGTAATCGTCGATGGATTTTTGTCTAAGTTCAAGATGCGATCGTTCCATAAGTTTAAAATCGAGGTCGATTCTACATTCAAGGCAGCCATTTTTATGCCAGATTTTTCTCACCGAAATCGTTTGAATCTCGAATTACACGATCGAGTCAATCGTGGAGATTGTGTTTTAGTCGCTAAACTTCTCGAGAGTGGTGCAGACGTCAACCATCGGGATATTGTTGGCGATACCCCTTTAATGGAAGCAGCATGGATAGGCGATCGAGAATTAGTTGAGCTTCTTCTCGATCGGGGAGCGGATCTCAACTTAATGAATCGTCACGCTCAAACCGCTTTGGATGTAGCGATCGAATCTGCCCGCGAAATGAAACATTCAGCAGGACATCAAGAAGTCGTTCGCATTCTCAAAAGCGCGATCGCCCCACCCAAGACAATTTGACGGCAACTGACCGAGCGACGATCGCGATCGTGAGACAATGGAGTGCCGACACAACCCATAGATCGGGCGATCGATCGGCATCTTGGGATATTTCAACCACGACAACACGCCAGAAATGCAAAGTCAATTCGATACGAGGGATTTTTCTTGGCCGTTCTGGCCGGTGTTTCCCCTCTATCCCTACGGTCAGCGACGTACCCTTCGCAAGGAAGTCATCCGAGATACCCTCTGGACTTTCGACCAAATTCAAGGCATTTTCTACGTCGTCGTTCCCATTCGCATGACCGTCGTCAAGCTTGTGGGTGGGGGATTGCTGGTCTACGCACCCGTTGCACCCACCCGCGAATGCCGTCGCCTGATGGGAGAGTTAGTTGCCGAACACGGAGAGGTGAAGTACATCATCCTCCCCACCACCTCGGGGTTAGAACACAAAGTTTTTGTCGGTCCCTTCGCCCGTTGCTTCCCCGCTGCCACGGTTTACGTCGCCCCCAGCCAATGGAGTTTTCCTTTCAACCTTCCCCTAAGTTGGCTGGGATTTCCGGGCAAACGCACTCGCATTCTCCCAGAAGATAGCAGCCAAACCCCCTTTGCCGACGAGTTCGACTACACGATTCTCCAAACCATTGAGTTAGGTCCGGGTCGGTTTCAGGAAGTGGCGTTTTTCCATAAGCGATCGCGCACGCTGCTGGTCACGGATTCGGTGGTTTCCGTTCCCGAAGATCCTCCGGCGATCGTTGCTCTCGATCCCTACCCCCTTCTTTTCCACGCTAAAAATACTGCTGCCGATCGCGTTGAAGACACCCCAGCCAATCGCCGTCTGGGATGGCAGCGCATCTGTTTGTTTGCCCTGTATTTCCGACCGGGGGTGTTAGAAGTTCCCAAATGGGGTGACGTGTTTCGCAAGGCTTTCAAAGCTGCCGATCGCTCTAGAAAAGGCTATTTCGGCTTATTTCCCTTCCAGTGGCAACCCAACTGGCAGCGATCGTTCGAGATCTTGCGCGGTGGGGGTCGGTTGCTCGTGGCCCCCGTTCTCCAAACCCTCATCCTCAACCGCGCCCCGAAAGAAACCCTCAATTGGGCCGATCGAGTTGCCCGCTGGGATTTCGAGCAGATCGTCCCCTGCCATTTCAGCGCCCCGATCGCAGCCAACCCCCACCAGTTTCGTCAAGCCTTCTCGTTTCTGGAAAAAAGTTCCAACACCCATCCCTTGCCCTCAGAAGATTTGCAGCTATTGGGAGACCTCGATGCCGGTTTGAATAAAAGCGGTATCGTTCCCCCAGCAAAGGAGAAGGTCTAGCTGTATTCATCAGTCGTGCGGACCGTCAAAATGCTCTCACCAGCATCTTTCTCCCCAGTGCTCCCCTTGCTCAACACTGCTCACCAATACCAGTACGATCGGATTCGGGTAATTAACCATAGTCTCACGTCAGTTTTGGATCGGAAATATCCGGTTGGGGTGGGGAATGGGGAACGGGGGATGGAGTACTTCGATCGCTAACAAGGAGATTCACTCTGGTGGGTTGGCTTCTAGGATGTCTGGCCTGGATTATTCACAACGCCGATCGTAAATGCCTGAAACCCTGAACAGTAGTCGAATTTGGGAATTGTCGATCGATTATAAACTGTAATTGGAACCAAACTCGCTAATCGACTGATACTGAAGGCTTCCGGCTGTTTGGAGAAGGTTCTCATGAATAATGCACGCTAACTGAATACAGCGAGAACAAGGGGTCCGACCGCCGATCGCATCCACCGGAATTATAGTTATTCAACCGAATTCGATCTAACTAGGGGAGTATCAATCCTTCACTCGTTGGTAAAGACTTTGGGCTAAATCGAGCAGATTAACGATCTGCGCCCATTCCGGAGCGTCGGTACGGGAACTGTTGGCCCATTGAATCTTGATGCTCTTTTGGAGTGCCCCGAGCAAAACGCTTGGAGAGCTATCGAGATGGGCAGGTTCTGCCGTCGGAGTTGGGGATGTCGTCGTAGTTTGGAGGTTTGTGCCCTCAGAAGACGGCGACAGCTCAAAAGAATCTGTGGTTTCGGCTTCCTCTTGAATGTCTTGAGCTTTCTCAGCCAGGGCAAGAGCGTCTTGGGACAGGTGTTCCGGGAGTCGGGGGTGTTCTGAGAGGGAGACTTTCACCAAATCGAGGAAAAAATGCCGAACTTCCTCAACCCACTGCAACTCGGGGTATTGCGATCTCGCCTCTTCCGAGAGTCCCTGGCGACTAGCCGCATCTAAAATATCCTGTCCCCCTTCAACCAAGGGAAGTGCCTTTTGGGACAAATTGTCAGGCAGTCTGGGGATATCGGCTAAGCTCGCTCGTGCCAATTCGATTAACAGTTGTCGAACTCGTTCGATCCACTCTAACTCTTCCGATTGCCAGTTTAAATTCTTCATAAATCGTATGCTGTTGATTTTGAGATCTTGGCGATCTAGGTCATCGGTGTTTGCACCCAAACCGCACCCACCCAACGCTATCAACGATCGCCCTTGCAGTCTATTTATTGGTCAGCTTCCAAACTCCATCCCAATCTTCGCTCGGCGGTTGTTGAGCAAAAAGCTTACACCGATCGACGTGCAATTTCGCCGCTTTGTTGCTGTTATCGATGGCCAACACGGCTTGGAACTCTTTCTGGGCATCCCGAAAAGCCTGTTTGGCTTTGGTCAAAAAGGGTTTTTTGCACAAGTCGATGAGTTTCTCGATCGCTGTGACGGACATTTCCTGAGCTTCATCGGCAAGCATTTGCTTGGATTCGGGATCGCCAGCAAATTGCCCGAGTTTGGCAACTAATAGCTTCTTCACCAGTCGTGGTGTGAGCTTCGAGACTTCTTCGGGTAATTTAGCATGGGCCTCGCTGGTGCTGACATCTTTGAGATTGTCAGTCCCGAGCATGCGCTTTAAGGTATTGTCCCCGAGCAGTTCCGTTAGTTCCGATAGGGGAAGTTTGCCGAGCATATCTTGGAGCATTCGCTCTTCGTTGTAGGAGATGCGCTCCATCTGGTCTGGAGACAATCCTGATAACTGGTTGAGCAAACCGAGTAACTCGGCTTCTGAAAGCTTTTCTCGAGCGGGTTTCAAGTAATATTCTCGCCCTCGACGATAACAATCGATCGCCTCTTGCTCTTCGGGGGAAATCTCTCGTGCCAGTTCCCCTTCCGTAATCGCCACCAGTTCGTAGATCGTGACCGGTTGGGTTTTCCCCTTGACGGTAATAAAATCGAGTTCCCGAACCACAACCCGATCGGCATACTCGCGGTAGGTTTGCTCGCTAATCACCAAATCCACGCCGTACTGTTTGCTGGTTCCCTCCAAACGGGAGGCCAAGTTCACCCCGTCGCCGATCGAGGTTAGTTCCATGCGCTTGCTCGAACCGATATTACCGCTGACCACTTCATCGGAGTGAATCCCCATACCGATGCTGATGGCCATCTTCCCTTCTTTTTGACGATCCTCGTTAAATTTCTTCAACCGCTGTCGCATGGCGATCGCCGCTTGCATGGCGCACCAGGCATCGTCTTCGAGCGGGGCCGGCGAGCCAAACACCGCCATCAGCGCATCCCCGATATACTTATCGAGAGTTCCCCCGTACTTGAACACCGCATCTACCATTTCCTCGAAGTAGGCATTGAGCATCGCCACCACTTCTTCTGCTTGCAGCTTTTCGGTGAGGGTGGTGTAGCTGCGAATATCCGAGAACAGTACCGAGACTCGCTTGCGTTTGCCCCCCAGTCCGGTATCTCCGGTAGCGAGCAGCGCTTCTGCCACTTCTGGAGTCATGTACTTATACATCAAGTTTTTGACTTCCATTTCATCGCTGATGTCTTCCATCACCACCAGGGCCCCATTCACCTTGGCGGGGTCTTCCGCATCGGCCATGGAGTTAATCGACAGGTTGATGCTCTGTTCTTCCGCATCCTCAGAAATTTTCAAAATTTGGTTGGGATAGTACTGCTGGCGGTCTTTATCCTCTTTAGGCGCGAGGGCGGCATCGAACCACTCGGCAAATTTTCCTTCCTTGAGATGGACCATCTCCCGCAACGACATCCCCTCCACTGGGATCTTTTCATCTAACCCCAGCAACACCATCGCGCTTTCGTTCGCGGCAATAATATGCCCTCTCTTATCGGTGGAAATGACCCCGTTCGAGAGACTGCGAAGAATATCTTTTTGCCGCTGTTCTTGCTGCTTAACTGTAGCGAAGAGGGTTGCATTTTGCAGGGCAACCCCAGCTTGGATGTTAAACGCTTCCATGAAGTCGAGGTCAGAGCGGTTGAAACTGGCTTTCCACTGCTCTGGGGCTTCGGGCCAGTTGGCCGGATCGTAGTCCGGATGGTCGCCCTGCTTTTTCTTGTTGATGAGCTGCGTCACCCCAATCAGCCGACCGTTAGAGTTAAACACGGGCATACACAGCATACTGCAAGTGCGATAGCCGGTCTTCTGGTCGGTGTTTTTCGACGTTTCCGATCGCGGATCGTCGTACAGATCGAAGGGAATCAGCAGCGGTTCTTTCGACTCGGCGACCATTCCGGCAAAACCCGCCGTTCTAGGAATTCGGATTTCTTTGAGCTGACCGCCGATGGGAATTTTCGTCCACAACTCGCCTTTTTCTTCATCCAACAGCCACAGGGTGGAGCGATCGGCGTTCATCAGTTCTTTTGCCTCATCCATCACCTGTTTGAGGGTATCTTCCAAGTCCAGGCTGGCTTTGCTCAAAGAACTGACCGCTGTCATCAGCGCCGATGCTGCACGCTGGCGTTGGGTCGCGGCGTAGAAGGATTTTGAAGACTCTAAGATTAAGCGAATCGAGGGGGCGAATTCTCGAAACACTTGCTCGTCTTCAGAGCTAAAACCTTGACGATCGATCTTGTCTTCGAGTCGTATACTGCGATCGACATCGTGTTTTAACTTATTAATCAGTTGCACCACTGCCACTAAATCCCCCGTCTCCTCATTGATGAGGGGCATGGTGAGCATGGTGTAGGTGCGATAATTATTTTTCTTATCGAGTTGTTGCGCGGTCGCCGATCGCGGATCGTTATAAAAGTCGAAGGGAATATTAACAGGCTTTTTATCGGTGGCCACTTCCCCAGCGATACCGACTGTTGCTGGGAAACGAATTTCTAGAGCGTTCCCGTTCTCATCTTTAGCCACAATGGTGAACAGCTCGTTTTTATCTTCATCGAGCAAAAAAATGGTGCTGCGGTCGGCGTTGAGCAGCTCTCCAGTTTTCTCGGTGATCGAGCGCAGCATCTCATCGAGGATGGCATCGAACCCCTGGCTGTCGAGCAAGCTGTCGAGCATTCCCAGGGTTTGATTGACCACTTTGAGCTTATCTTCGACCCCGGTAACGACTTCCCGGAAGCTATCTTTTGTCAGAGGGGCGAGGAAGGTCGAAAAGCTACCCTGCGAGAGTGCTAAAGCACTACTGCTCGATGGGCTTGGAGGGGGCGGTGAAGATGCCTCCCGCACTGGCTCTACATCAATCGTAATCGGTTCTTGATGAGATGCGGATGTCATAGTGGGTGACTCAAGCTGATAGGTCGAGAATTACAGATCTGGTGCTGTCGGACTCGTTGAAGAAAGGGCGATCGGTAGAATTCTACCTTATGAAGACAGCAGCTCTAGGGTCTGTCTTCAATTTGTCATATATCCTCTGCCCAGTCAGGATTCTGGCTGTACTCGGTGTGGTTCCGATCTCCCTCAAATCCCGATCCGAAAAGGGGTTTAGATTTAATTGATGACACACCCTAGAACTTTCCACCAGTGTACTCTCTTATTGAAAGTTCAGGTACTCGCAGCACTCGATCTCCTCTTGGCGCGATCGGGTCTTATTTTGAAATGAGGCTCGATCGCGATCCGTACGAGTTTTTACCAACGAACGGCTTGTGCAACGTGTTCTGAGGTCTTGAATGTACGTCGTTCGAGCCAGCCCAAATTTTATTTAATTGAACGTCAGTTTTGGATCGGACTGTTTCAGGTGATGGTGGGGAACGGGGAAAGGGGTCGGGGGGAATGGGGAATGGAGTCGTTTTCTCCCCAGCCACCAGATGTACCCAGTATTGTCGCCTCACTTTCAGGAGGCAAGACGGCCGCCCGAACGTCACCGATCGTCGGCATCCCGGCGACACGGCCGCATCAAAACTGACGTGAATTTAAACTTTCAGTCTATCGGTCGGGACGATCGAGGGGGTGGGACTTGAAGTTGCACATCACGTAACGTTCTACAATCGCAGCTGCAAGGGCAACAATTATTGACCTAAGGGTGACGAAGTTGGGAGGCTTGACTCAAGAGAGCATCGGCAAAGGCGATCGCTTCGCTTGCGGTTCCTCCCCCCGCCAGTTCCGCCAGCTCCTGCCGGCGTCGATCGAAATCGAGGGAGCGCACTCGCACAACGGTTCGCTCGCCTGTTTCGGGAGTCTGTGGGAGATCGGGGTCTTCGATCGTCTGCTTATCCACGCGGAAATGCTCGTCAGCCATAGCCGCAATCAAAGGTTGGTGGGTGACGCAGAGAACTTGATGACCCTTGGAGAGTTGCTGAAGTTTTTCGGCAACTGCCCCAGCGACTCGTCCGGATACCCCAGCATCGATTTCGTCGAACACGAGGGTCCCGACGGCATCGACTTCTCCAAAGCAGGCTTTCAGCCCTAGGAGAAACCGACTCATTTCCCCTCCCGATGCGGTTTCGCTGAGGGGTTGCAGGGGTTCGCCGGGATTGGCGCTGAAGCAAAATGTAATTCGATCGGCTCCCGTGGCGCTGGCTGCGCTGGGAGCGACTTCCACCTCAAACTGAACTTTTTCCATCGCCAGGGGTTTGAGCGCATCCACCAGTCTGGATTCGAGTTGGCGAGCGCTGTGTTGTCGCAGTTGGGTGAGTTGGACACAAGCGTTATCGAGTTGAGTCGATCGCTCCTTGACGGTTTCTTGGAGTTCTTCGAGGGATTGTCCCGCTCCGTTGAGGTCGTCGAGTTGGGCTTGCAGGGAGTTCGCCAGCTCGATGGCGTCGGCGAGGGTGGGACCGTATTTGCGACAAATCTGCTTGAGTTTGGCGATCCGCTCTTGGATGAGATTCAATCGTTGGGGATCGCTTTCGAGGGTATCTCCATAGGCGTTGATTTGCTGTCCGGCTTCGACCACTTGGACGATCGCCCCGTCGACGAGTTCTAAAATAGGTTGGAGGCGCTCGTCGTAGCGCACCATATCTTGTAGCAGGGTTTGGGCCGAACCGAGTAAGTCAGCTGCCGACTCTGGGCGAGCGTCGTTTTGATAGAGGGCTTGATAAACTTGGTAACTCTGCTGCTGTAACTCGACAACGTTAGCAAGGCGCGTTGCTTCTCGTTGCAGGCGATCGAGTTCGTCGGCGTCGTCGAGTTGAGCGCTTTGGAGTTCTTCGAATTGATAGGCGAACAGATCGAGTTGTTGCAGTCGCTGCTGCTCCGATAGCTGGCGCTTTTCCAGAGCCTGCGTTGCGCTTTGATAGGCTTCAAATCGCTCGGCTACGATTTTTCTAGCTCTTGCCAGGGGAGACCCGCCGTAGAGATCGAGCAGTTCCCGTTGCTCGGCGCTTTTCCCCAGCAGAACGGTTTGCCCCTGGGCGGTAATTTCTACCAGGAGATCGCGCCAACGCTGGACTTGTTTTCGATCGACGGCGACCCCATCAATGCGGTACTTGCTGCGGCAACCCCGCCCGGTCAGCCAGAGTTCCCGAGAAATCGCAAAGTGGTGGCGATCTCGAACCGGCAAATCTCTGGTCTGAAGCCGCTCGATTTGCGAGGAATCGAGGGAAAACATGCCTTCGACGATCGCCTTCGAGGCACCAGTGCGAATCGCGCGACCGGAGACTTTTCCCCCCAGCAGGGCATCGAGGGCATCGAGAATAATCGATTTTCCCGCCCCGGTTTCACCGGTGAGTACGTTGAGACCACAGCCGAATTCCAAGTCAAGGCGATCGATTAACGCAAAGTTTTCAATCCGCAGGGAAAGCAACATAGATATCCGGCAAAGCGACACGATCGCAGTTCGTACCCTCGATAGTACCAAATCGATCGTCGCCCGAGGGAGTGAATTGGCTGAATTGGCTAAGGGTCGATCGCGATCGATTTAGGAACTTGACGCGGGCGCAGCAGAAGCATTGTACTCTTTAAACTGAATCACGTCGGCGCCCGGATCGGCATAGGCCACCCGCAGGTTCAGGCGCGATCCCAAGGCAAAGGGCTTCGGGAACCGCCAGACGAACTCCATCCCTAAATCTTCGAGCAAAATCGAGCCGAGGTATTCATCTTCTCGAATCCAGCGCAAGACCAACGCTTGCCACACTTCATCCGCATGGCGGCGCAGGTATTCAATGCACCAGAAGCGATTGGTCTGCCGCTCTACCCAAACCGCTTCTTTGACCACCGAACCGATGCTCATCATCATCTGCTGCATCTGATCGTGGGAAAAGGGTAGGGGATCGCCCCGTAAATGCGCTTTGATTTGGAAGTGAGTCAGCAAATCGCTGTAGCGGCGAATTGGAGACGTGACTTGGGTGTAGGTGTCTAACCCCAAGCTGGAGTGGCGATTGGGGGTCAGGCTCATCTCACTGCGCGGCATACACTTGCGGATGGCGCAGGCCTGTACCGGACCGGGGGGGAGTTGCAGCAGTTCCTCTTCCGAGGGGAGTTCCGGTTGGGATTGGTGGCGGAAGGGAATCGGCAATTTGTGGGTTTGCCCGTAATCGGCGGCCACTTCCCCGGCGAGAATCATCATTTCAGCCACCAGATTTCGGGAAGGGGAGTCTTCGAGGACATCCACGGTCACTTCATCGTTCTTCACCTTGATGCTCGCTTCGGGCATACTGATGAAAATCGAGCCTTGAGATTGTCTCCAGACCCGCCGCTGGGTCGCCCACTGGGACAGGGTCGCAATTTCTGGTTCCGCCTCGATCCCCAATTCGAGCATTTCATCCACATCGTCGTAGGTGAGGCGATAGGTGGGCTTTACGGCGGTGGGGTGAATGCTGTATTCGCTGACTTTGCCCGTTTCGTCGAGAATCACGGCAAAACTCAGGGCGCAGCAGGTTTGTCCCTGATTGAGGCTCATCGGTCCGGTGGCCAACTCCTCGGGCAACATGGGAATCATCCCCGTGGGCAAGTAGACCGTGGTACAGCGGCGACGGGCTTCCAAATCCAGTTCGTCTCCCGGTGACAACCAACGGGTGGGATCGGCGATATGAATCCACAACCGCTGCCGATTGTCGTCGAGATACTCAACGCTCAAACCATCGTCAATTTCGACGGTACTGGCATCGTCAATGGTATAAATCTTCAGGTGGGTTAAATCCAACCGGTTGGTTTCGGGGTCGGGGGGGAGAGATTTCAAACAGCATTGCGCCACATCAAGAACCTGACTAGAGAAATAAGTGGGAAGCCCGGCGCGGCGCAAAAATAGATTTTCGTAGGGACTCCACAGACCCAAATCGACCAACAGATCGAATGCCGCTTGGGAATTGGTCGGTCGCTCCAGGGTTTGTAGCAGTTCCTGGGCGTTGGTGCGATGGGGAGCTTCTTCTCCCAAGGCTGCGAATCGTTCGAGGGTCTCCAGACGCAAGCGATCTCGCTCGTTCCAGTTCCCAGAACCGGTGGCGAGCGCTTGTTGCACCTTCGCCAGAAAATCTTTCCATTCTTGCTCTCGGAGGCGCTCGACCTCAATTTGATGTTTGAGTTCGGCTACTTGAGCGCTCGGACGCGGTTCGTAGCGATCGCCCTTATTTTTAAAATAGATTTTGTCCTCGCACAGCAGACAGTAGGCTGCATAGCATGGTGGAGGACTGCTATCGCTAAATAGCAACTCGGCCATCTCTTGAGGATTGACGGCGGCGCTATCATCGCTGAGAATTTCCCAGGCGACTTCTAAACTCGACGGATCGAGGTAAGTCTCGACATCCTGGCGAAACCGGGCAATATCCGAGCTGGTATAGGTTTGCCCTTCCACAAGGTAGGAAATTTGCTTGGGGGTAAGGGTGCGAGACTGACCGACCTCGTCGATGGCGATCCAGTTTTTTTTCCCCTCGGGACGCTCGAGAACGGCAAGGCGACGTTCTCCCTGGACGCGAAATTCGATTAGCTGACCTTTCTCCACCCGATCGAGTATCCCCTGTGCGCGATGTCAAACGCCCAACATTATGAGTGGGCGGCTCGACTTTCCAATAACTAGCTGATGCTTGCTGCTCGGTTATCCCTCTTTATTGATAAACGGCAACAACGCTAGAATCCTAGCTCGCTTGATGGAGCGCGTCAAATCGCGCTGCTGCTTTGCGGTCAAACCGGTAATGCGGCGGGGCAGAATTTTGCCTCGCTCCGTGATAAATTTACGCAGCAAATCCACATCTTTGTAATCGATGGGATCGCCCGGTTTGATGGGAGAAACTCGGCGACGGTAAAAAGAAGACATATTTTACGACAGTATCTGAGATCGATTCAATTCACGAATGGTTAGAATGCAGGGGAGACTTGCGAACTCGCTGCGAGCGGCTGGCACTCGTAACGAGGGCGAGAACCTCGCCACCCTATTTCGTTTCCTTGTGTAGGGTATGGCGGTTGCAGTGAGGACAGAACTTCTTGATTTCGAGTCGTCCTGTCGTATTGCGGCGGTTCTTTTGTGTGGTATAGCGAGACACACCCGGCGATCGCTTCGCGACGTTGGTGCGACATTCCGTGCATTCTAGCGTGATAATAATGCGAACGCCTTTAGCCATAACCTTTTAATTTCCCAATTGCTATACGAAATTTAGACGCAACTTCCTATTGTTGCACGCGCTTGCGAATTATCGCAATCCATTTTTTCACCTTCAAATCCAGGGAGTAGCCTCGCCGGGAGCCGACAATTTCCGTACTGCTGGCTCGATCGTGAAACGCGAGCTGATCGGTAGGATCGGCAAAGGCAATCCCGCAATCGATGCCTAGAGGAACGAGCAACAGTAAATACGCCCCATTGACGGGACTCAAATTTGTAAATCCCGTCACCGCCAGCCACGCTCCCAATCCGGCGATGGCTTCTCGCCGGCACAGTTCCGCAAAACTGGGAATCCCCCGATATCGCTCGTCGATGAGCTTGAGATCGAACGCCCAACGACCGGGACTTTGTCCGCGATTGCGCAGGGGAAAAATGACCCGCAAGCCAAACCACGCCACCCAAAAGGAAATCGCCCCCGCCCAGGAGGTTCCCCCCAGCAGCGCGCTCAAAAACCAGGTGGCAAATACATCTACGGCAAACGCCCATCCCCGTCGTCCCAAGGGAATTTTGGGGGCACGAGAACCGGAGGAGGACGCGAGGGCATCATCGTAATCCATAACAAACGGCAATGTCAGCTGACAACTCAATTCTCGATCGCCATCCAAGGCGATCGTTTTTCTTTATTTTAGGGAATGGGGAATGGGGAATGGGGAATGGTTTTGGGTATGGGATCTGAGCATGGCTCGGTCATCGGAAACCGTCTAGATCCCAAGAGTCAGTTGAGTCGCAACACTCAATCTGGGGCTTGACAACCGAGAGATTTTCTGAAACCTTCACCAATGCTCCTCACCAATGGGGAATCGAGGATTCCAGACGTCGATTCGATCCAAACTTCTCTCCCGTGCCCCTCAGCGTTTCCAGCACCCCACCGAATTGAGGGGTGTGTCCCCCGCCCTATTTCGCTCTTGTGCTATGCTGTTTGAGATCGCCAAAGTTGCGATCGATGCCGTCATATTAAGAGCGGAGGTGATGCCCATGCAAGATAGTAGTAATACCAAGGGTCATCAGGTTGGACTTAGCCGGCTGCGTGCCGGGGCTGTTCTCTAAGATCGGCTTGCGTCTGTTAGCAGACTAAATTAAAGTCCGCTGAAGCCAGGCAGAGCTGGAGTTCCTTCCGGCAGTCAGGTTCCAGTCTGAAGACCCGCTAGACCGCTCCTGCTTTTAGAACTTGGGTATTTTCACCCAAACTACCGAGTAGGAGCGGATAGTTATTCTCGAAAATAGCAAAAGGCGATCGCCCAAAAAAGTAAATTGGCTCGCTCGTTAAAACGTTTTAAAGATCGTAACTTTAAGGGTGTCAAATGTCATTGCTCGGTGATGCAGAAATTCAAGAAAAAGCAAGTCTCATCCCTCAATGGAGTGTTGAAGGCAAGTGTCTGACGCGAACGTTCGTGTTTTCGGACTTTGTCCAGGCGATCGAATTCGTGAATCGTCTGGTGGAACCCGCAGAAACGGCCGGACATCATCCGGATCTAGCAATTTCTTACAACAAAGTTTCCGTCAGTCTCACGAGTCACGATGCCGGCGGTTTGACCGAAAAGGACTTTGAACTCGCGCAAGCGCTCTCGAGTTTGTAACGCCAAGGTCGTTGGAGATTCGATCTCGGGCAACGACCCCGAACCTCGGAAGCGTTGCCTTGTGCGAAAAAAGAGAGGCTTCCCACTCTCACGGTTATCTCTTTGTCCGTGGTTTGCGATCGCCCACAGACAAAGTTAGGCGTTGAGGACGAAGAAAATGCCCTCGATCGTCGCGGGGGAATCTTAAGTCTCTCGGATTGTTTATTTTTGAACGGTCATGACAGCAAACAACCCAGAGCTTTTACCCCAATCAACTCCACCGATGTCTGCCGATCGCACTCAACCGATTGGGAAATTACTTGAAATTGGGGTCGCCCTTTCTGGAAGCTACAAGTTGGGCGAGCTGTTGAATCTGATTTTATCCAAAAGTCGGGAGATTACCTGTAGCGATGCGGGCAGCGTCTATCTCGTCGATCGCAGTGACTCCCAACCCAAACTCCTCTTCAAAGCGGCCCAGAATGCCTCGCGACCGTTTGTGTCGTTTCGAGAATTCGCCATTCCCCTCACCGACGAAAGTTTGGCTGGATACGTGGCACTCACCGGAGAAAGCCTTAATATCCCCGATGCCTATTTCCTACCCCCGGAAGCGCCCTACCACCTAAACCGCAATTTCGATCAGGATATCGGCTATCGGACCCGATCGGTATTAGTCCTGCCCATGCGCGATCGCAAAGGGGAAACCATCGGCGTTTTGCAACTGCTCAATCGCAAGAAAAAGCCGGAGTTTTTACTCAAACCCGAAAACGTTCAAGAAGTCGTGCAGCCGTTTTCCGATTGGGAAGAGCGAGTGGTGCGATCGCTGGCCTCTCAAGCCGGCATTTCCATCGAGCGCGATCGCATCCAGCAAGAAATCGAGCTGCTGTTCGAGGGATTCGTCAAAGCCTCCACGGAAGCGATCGAAGCCCGAGATCCATCGATGGCGGGGCATGCCGAACGAGTGTCTCGACTGGTCGTCCGCCTATGCGAAGAAATCAACAACGTCACAACCGGCTCGTTGCGACGGGTTTGTTTTAGCGAGGGTCAACTCCAAGAAATGCACTACGCCGCCCGTCTCTACGATTGCGGCAAACTCGGCGTTCCCGAAGCGATCCTGACCAAATCGAAAAAGTTGCATCCCGAACAATTCGCCCTTCTTCGCGAGCGATTTAACTTCGCACGGCGCACGTTGGAGTTGGAATGCGCGCGATCGAAATACGAGTTGATTCTCAAGCAAAAGGATGCCGAGGCGGGCGTTTGCGCGTCTCCACTGGACGAAAAGCTCGACGAAAAACTCGGCGCGTCTCTGGCCAAACTCGATCGATACTGGCAAACCATCGAACGCGCTAACGAACCCCAGAAACTCTCGGGGGAACTGCTTGGAGAACTCCAAGAAATGACCCAGTACACCTACGAGAACCTCGAGGGGGATCGGGAGCCGTTGATTCGCAACAGCGAACTCGAACAACTGAGTTTGGAAAAAGGCAATTTAACCCCCAAGGAACGGGAGCAAATGGAAGCTCACGTCACCTATTCCTACCAGTTCCTCCAACAGATTCCCTGGACGAAAAACTTGGCTCAAGTGCCTGAGATTGCCTACGCCCATCACGAAAAGCTAGACGGGAGCGGCTATCCGAGAGGTTTGAAGGAGAAAGAAATTCCCTTCGAGTCACAAGTATTAGCCATTGCCGATATTTACGATGCCCTCACCGCAGGCGATCGCCCCTACAAACCCGGATTGCCCGTTGCTGACGCTTTAGACATTTTGCGCCAGGAAGCTCGGGACAACAAACTGAACCGAGAATTGTTCGAGCTATTTGAAGAGCGCCAAGTTTTTTCGGTTCTCGGACATACCCTGGTATCTGACGAGGAGAAATAGCTCGTTGCAAAAGAGGCAAGGGAGAAAGGGAAAAAGCCGACGAGGGTATGCTTTGATAGCGCAACCCCTGCGCTGTGCTTTGTCCGCAGTTTATTGACCCGATCGATGAAACATGCTTTTTCTATTAGACATCTGGAGGAAAAGAGGGAACGGGGAACGGGGAACAGGGGGAAGAATTGATGGTTTCAATATGAAAATTGATTGCAATTTTCATTTTTGGAGATGTCTATTAGACATCTAGTAGAAATCAAAAACGTGAAGCGCGGGTGAAGCAGAGTAGGGATAATGCCCAGTGGAACTAAAATTCCACGATTGGAGGTGGATGGAAAAGAGCGATTCGAGCTCCTTGAGATGAAGGTGAACGTAGGGATACTCAAATTCGGATTCACCAGAATCGATGATGATGCTTTTCTATTCCCCACACCCCACACCCAGTACCATCAAGCCCGATCTTGTCCCATTCGCTGCAACCACTCTTCCAAAGCCGCGCTCATCTGTTTCAAGGTTTGGGAAGACACAGAAACGTTGAGAGTTTTCTCGCTCCATTTGGCTAGGGTTTTGAGCAAAGACTCTCTGGCTCGTTGGAGGCGGCGAGAAACGGTATATTGCTTGATATCGAACTGTTTGGCAATTTCCTGTTGTGTGAGTCCATCTTGGTAGTACCGTTGCAAAATCTCTCGCACCTCCGGCTTGAGTTGTGCCATGGCAGTGGTGAGAACGTCATCAATTTTGGCCTGTTGAGATTGTCGGTGTTGCACCTCTTCTCGGGCGACGAGATCGTCTAACACCGACTGACGAGCAATGGAGAGTCCAGCCCCAGAATCAAATCCAGGAACATCTAGGGTCGTTTTTTGGGGATATAAATAGCTTCGGGCTTGGCTGGCGCATTCCGCGAGCCATTTTTCGAGGGTTTCGGCATCGATGGGTTCGCCGGGTTCGCTCAGTTGGGTGCGGCGATCGCGATTGTACTGCTGGGCGATCGCTTCCCAGGTGGCGAGATCGGGTTTGGGTAGCTGCCGGGTTCCCGTGGCTTGAGTGGGTGCGTACAGGGCTTTGAAACACCGCCATGCTAGTTGGTAGCGGGCGATGGTTTCGGGGGCGAATCCGCCATTTTGGAGGGATTCGAGGGATCTTTTGTAACTGAGCTTGCGCAACAGCGCCCAATTCGTGCACAGATCCGTTTCTCGGCGCTGGCGTAAGGTGTCTTTAATCGCTGATTTGAAAACGATACTGGCATAGTCTTTTAAGCTCGATCCTCGGTTGCGCTCGAACCCTTGAAGGACCCGATTCACCGCCACCAGTGCCATTTGAAAGTAGTCTGAGAGCTGGTACTGTTCGCTGGCAAAGCGAGTTCCGATTTTGTAAGCCACCCAGTAGCTGGCCTCTTGTAAATAGGCGAGCAAATGCGCTCTGGCGATACCTTGAGGTTCTTTTTGCCAATGTTTGTGCCAGTAGAGAACCCAAAAGTCTTCCGATGGGGGCGTTCGATCGGATTGCTTTAGACTCTTTTCCATACTTCGCCGCAGTTTGAAGTCCGTCACCCAAGTTTGAAAGCGATCGGCCTCAAATTGCACGAAAGTGGAAAAAATTTCAATCAAGGTTTGACGAGAGCGCATAGTATCGGATGGAGTGAGGTCATTTCAACGAAAGCAGAGGAAGAAAGAGCGTTCAGACCGTCGAGTGCTTTGAGTTGCGATCGTTTTGATGGCAGTCTCAAAGGGGCGATCGCCATCAAACCCAGACTACTGTATTTTGCAAGACAATCGACTCTCCAACCCACAATCTTCAGGAGTCTCCCCAAACGACGGGTGGGTCGTTACCGCAACCACTCAAGGTGCGATCGTCTTGTGCGTGCCAACCCGCCATCTTTGACTCTTTCTCTAGTATCAACCTCTTTCTTGACACTCTCCCGGAATGAATGTGCGCGATCGGTGGGGGAGATTCTTGATTCGACGAAGTGAGCTTAGAAATCTTACGCTTCTCCACTCATGGTGCAGATGGAGGAAGCTGAGTCTTGCGCGCGCATCTCGAGTCGGAGTTAATAGTTGGCTCGTCTTTGGACTGTGGTTGCACTCAAAACTGCCTCTCCAGACCAGATCTCCAACAATATAATAGACCCAAGAGAGTTTCTCTTGGGTCCGGTTTTTATAAATATATTGATGAGTCAGCCTTTATTAAGTGGCTAACGCTTTTTGAAACGAATCAAGCCGAATCGGCTTTGATTTATTTACAAGGAATAATGTAACGATAGAATGTGAGGATTTTGTGAGAAAGTCTTATCTGTAACAATTCTCAATTTTATTGTCTTGGAAGGGGGTTTAACCCCTCGATGGTAGCAATCGAGCGCCCCTTTATGTTAAGGCGGAGTTTTGGCTCGTGTGGAAAAGACAGAATCATTTTATTTTTGAGTGGCTTGACTTTTTGAGGATTTTCCCTCGAGACTCAAAATTCGACCCCAAGATTCGACGCCAAGGGGCCAACGTTTACTGTTTAAACCGTTCCTTCGCCGCTTCAAACGCCTCCCGCATCACGGCCTGAATCTTCTCGGGATCGGGTTTCTTGCCTCCCATCAAATCGCCGAAGTACACGCAAGCCCCTTCACCTAACGCCCACGTATATCCGGCGGCCCAAGATGCGGCGATCGCACTGCCGAAACCGGGAACGAACTTTACCAACTCCCGTCCGATTGCCTGGGCGGCAAATCCTCCGGCGATCGCACTCACGACCCCGCCAGCCTGAGACCGACTCAAGGTTTGCCCGTACAATTTCCCCAGCAATCCCACCAGGGACACTTGCAACGCCGTCAGAACTGGCATCGTCGCCAGGGGAAGGGGAACCGCTGCGAGAGTTGCAGCCATTATCGAAAAAGGCAGAATATAGCGACGACCCGCCTCTCGATACAAATCCCCCAGTTGTTCTCCCGCTTCCTTATCCAAAAGCTGATACATGGCGCGGGCTTCGGCTTCGGGCAGTAAGTCGGCCAGGGCATCGCGAAACGCTTCCAAACCGTAGAATACTGGGGTGTAGCCATCTTCTTCTAGGGTAAAGTCGATCGCCACTGCCCGATCGAATAATTTGGCAAATGTACTTTCCATTTCCCCAAAAGCCCGCGTCACATCTTCAATTTCCGGGGGATAGGGAGGATGGTTATCCACCGTCGCTGGATAGACTTCATGCAAACAAGTCACCGCCAGCAAGCAGGGAATATCGGGGTAGGCATCCCGCAGTTTCCGGACAATTTCCCCCAAGGTATCGGTGGCGAAGTCGTTAATTTTTACCGTCAGAATCAAGATGTGCGCCCGATCGCGATTTTGCTGCAAGTCTTGAACCAGTTCTTCGACGATCGCATCGGTCTCCCGTTCCACATCCCCCAATCCAACGGTATCGGTAAAAATAATCAGGGGTAAATCGTTCGATGGGTAGGCGTAGCGTTCGGTATGTTGGGTGTGGGGGCGAAATCCCTGACCGATAATTTCTGCGGATACCCCCGTTAGTCCCCGGACGATCGAGCTTTTACCCGCCTGGGGTTTGCCAATGAGGAGGGCTTCGGTGGTGGGAAGTTCGGCGCGTACGGTTTCTAAGATGTCAGCGACTCGTTCTTCGCTGACGTTAAACCATTCGAGTGCTTTTTGAGTGGCTTTCGAGATCGGCGTGGCAATGCGATCGGTTGCGTCGTTCAACCCCCGCGCGAGACGCTCTTTCCAGTTTTTTTCCGATGGCTTGGCTGGAGAATTTGACGATGGTGGATTCGCATCGCGTTTTTCGGTCATGGAGGAAATCTTGGAGATCGGTCGAGATGCTTCGCGGCGCTGACCCGAGTTCCAGATCGACCGGAGAAACACCTGGGACCATTTTATCTGAAGTCGCTGAAGGATCGAGATTCGGTAATCCGTTCCCATTTTTGAGATCGCAACGTCAGTTTTGGTTCGGCAATCGCTTTTTTCGATCGTGACTCGATATCTATGTCGGAAGATCGCCCACGGCTTCTGGATTCTGAACCGATCTCCACTCTTCATATCGCGATCGAGAATGACGATATGAGAGTTGGGCTGAAAAAGCTTTGAAAAACGTTGAAGATGGATGGTAGTTTTGGCGAAAAAACTTAGACAAGAGGAACGGTTGCGCTCGATCGTCTGAGGGGATTGACGGGAGGTAACGCTCGGCATTTCCGGTCCAAACAAGATCGGGTGCGTACATCTCTACAATTTCTCGATAAAAGACCGGAGAGCGGATATAAAGAACATCAAACCAGAAACTCTGTACCTCATGACTATGAGAAGTGCTATATCAGGAGGATGACCTTTTCGAGCGCCGAATCCCACTCAAGCCGAACAATCCTAAACCTAAAACGAAGGAAGGTTCGGGTACAGATTCTGAATTTTCAACCGCTTCAGGCACCACTGTACTCACCGAGCCACTTTTAATAAAAACCGCAGAGTCTAAGAGAGCATCGCTCACATCTTTGATGCGAATACTGAGAGTATTTTGAGAATTTTGTGCCAACAGTCCTTCAAAAGTCAGAACCTGAGTATAGCCATCAAGTTTTGTTTGAGTATTTTCTCCAATCGGATTATCGATATAATCGAGATGAAAGAATTCGGGTTCGGGTTGGGGAATCAGATTATTAATCGAAACGGCTTGCCCATCACTTAAACGTGCTAAGTTTGTGCCATTGAGCAATAACTCGAAAGAATCATTAAATTTATCGCCTCCAAATTCAATAAATTCTTCCGAACCAAATACATATTGAAAAAATATTTTTTCTGCGGTGGAGTCAGCTTTAAAGGTAATATCCAGTTGAGCTAAGTCGAAAGAATTTGCATCATTTCCCGGTTCTTTTAAGTCGAAACTTAAATCCGAACCACTGATAAAATCATTATCGCCCCGATTTTCTCCTGGGATTCGATCGACTCTGCCCGTACTCAAGACAACCCCCGAACCTAAATTTAAGGGATTTCCTTCAAATAATCCAAAACTGCGTGCATCACCGGATATTGAAATTGAAAAGTCACTCAATCCCGTCGTATCTCCGAGTAATGCACTCAATAAATCTTCAGAGTTATTATTTTGAGTAATCGTAAAAGCTAGACTCGGTATGCTAAAAGCTGTGGTCGATAAAGTTGTGGCAAAAGCTAAAGATGTGACCGTTCGATCGAAAAGTTTCATGATGAAATAGATGCCTCATTTAATGTAAAAACAATCTGAAATAATAGAGTGGAGAATGCCGATCGACTCACGGGGTTGCTTATGCGTATTTACACGTATAAGTGACAGTTTAACAACAAATTTCTCCAACTATACTGGGAATAACACGAGGATATCAGATAAAAATTAGCAATTTTTCAATTGTTTGCGTGATTGCACGTAAGTTATTATCCCCATGATTCTCCAAAAAATCAGTAAAAATGCGTAAACTTTATCAAAATCTTGAAAAAAACGAAGCATCGTAAAGACTTGATGAAGCTCATAACCTATGTAATGACAGTCAAGTTTGGGTCGTGAAACCGGAATCCTCTCGCTTGCCCGAACATCCTCTCGGGTTGTATTGTTCGAGCCGCGAATGGGTATCTATGTCACTATTCCGTCGCGAAAAGTTAAATCCTAAAAATGACAAACTTGAGTGATGTCACCCTCCGGCGAAATGACCCGAGATTTAACGAAAACTCCGGTCATCAAAATAGTGAGAAGTTGCCAAATGCTGACATCGATAGCTCAAGTGCGATCGCCGTTACTGGCATTGTTCGAAGCCAAGTTTATATTAGTAGAGAAAGTCAACTCATAAAGACTCGCACACTTGCAAAAGCAAATGATGAACGCTACCTCACCTCAAACTCCCCACCGCGTCGTAATTGTTGGCGGTGGTTTTGGAGGGCTTTATGCGGCCAAAAATCTCGGTCGCGCCGACGTGAAAGTCACCCTGGTAGACAAACGCAACTTTCACCTGTTCCAACCTTTGCTGTACCAAGTGGCGACGGGAACCCTCTCCCCAGCAGATATTGCTTCACCTCTGCGGTTGGTACTCAGAAAAAATAAAAATACCGAAGTCCTTCTCGACGAAGTTACCGATATCGATCCCAGCGCTCAAACGATTTCCCTGGGCAGCGACAAAACTCTCGAATACGATACCCTGGTGGTGGCAACGGGGGTCAGCCATCATTACTTCGGCAACGACCAATGGCAAGATCGCGCCCCCGGTTTGAAAACCGTCGAAGATGCCCTAGAAATGCGGCGACGGATTTACCATGCCTTTGAAGAAGCCGAAAAAGAAACCGATCCCAAACAGCGGCAGGAGTGGTTGACCTTCGTTATCGTCGGCGGCGGCCCCACGGGAGTCGAACTAGCTGGGGCGATCGGGGAACTCGCTTTTCACATTGTTCCGGAAGATTTCCGCAGCGTCGATACCACCGAAGCCCGCATCCTTCTGGTGGAAGGCATGGATCGGGTACTGCCTCCCTACCCTCCGGAACTTTCGGCAAAAGCCCAAACCGCCCTCACCAAACTGGGGGTAATGGTGCAAACCAACACCATGGTGACGGAGATTGACGAGAATGGGGTAACGATGCGTCGAGGAGAAGAGATCGATCGCGTCGAAGCCAAAACCATTTTGTGGGCCGCTGGGGTAAAAGCCTCGAAAATGGGGCGGATACTCGCCGAGAAAACCGGAGTGGAACTCGATCGCGCCGGACGAGTCATCGTCGAACCGGATTTAAGCCTGGCCAAACACCCGAACATCTTCGCCATCGGGGATTTAGCCCACTTCGCCCACCAAAGCGATCGCCCCCTTCCCGGCGTGGCCCCCGTTGCTGTCGCGATGGGTGAATACGTCGCCAAGCAAATCTTACAGAAAATGCAAGGCAAAACCCTCGGGGCATTTAAATATGTCGATCGCGGTAGCCTCGCGGTCATCGGACAAAACGAAGCCGTCGTCGATTTGGGATTCGTCCGCCTCTCCGGATTTTTAGCTTGGCTGATTTGGGTTTTCGCCCACATTTACTATCTCATCGAGTTCGACAACAAACTGGTGGTGATGGTGCAATGGGGTTGGAACTACATCACCCAAGGACGCGGTGCGCGGTTGATTACCGGAGAAGACGATCTCTTGCCCCTGAAAGTGGAGTTGCAAGATAGCGATCGACCCACAGTGACTAGCGATCGATAAACGGTAACCGGCGATCGGATCGATTATCGGGACCAAACATTAGATGTAGGGGCGCGCGCATTTGGCAGGTGACTTCAAAGGAAAACGACACCGATAAGCCCAAATGCGCGCGCCCTTATTTTTCGATCGCCATTCGCAAGTTGTCCCGAAAAGCAAGTTGCATAAAAGCGAGGAAACCTCCCGATAACTATTCCGGGATGAGTCAAAATACCCATACCACTTGCAAGCAATTTTGCGAAAACGACGATCGTGAAAAACGTACCTCGCTCTACCATTTTTTCTGTAGCCTTATCCCAACTCATTGCAATATTGGGATTTGCCCCCGTCACTCGCGCATCCTCGGTGATGCCGCCAGCGAGTGAATATGCCATTGAGTTTCATCATCCAGAAGATCGCGGCGCACCAGATGTTGCCGTTGGAGGTGTGACTCGGTGCGGTTCTAAATTTACACCACTCCTCCCTTATGATGTCAGTAAAGATTACGGCGATTTTCTCCGTCTCCACTTCAGTTTGACCGTTCGCCCCAATCCTACGTTCTGGCTGCGGACTCTCAAGACGATGTCAGAAATGTATTTTTACATATATGAGTACGATACCGAAGGAAGAGGACAAGACGGCGAACTCATTTACGAAACATCATTAGATGTACCGAGCACAGAAAGTTTTTTCAGTATCCCAGTGCCTCCAGATGTTGCCCTCGAACCGGGTAAAACCTATCGCTGGTATATGGATGGTCTCATAGGAAACTATCTCACGGCTGAAATTGTTTCCTATTCTGGCTGGATCGAACGGGTTGAGGTGTCTCCAACTCTCCGAAAACAATTAGTCTTGGCAAACACTCCCCTCGATCGCGCCCGAGTCTATGCAGAAGCGGGAATTTGGCACGATGCCTTTGATATTTTGGTGCAAGAACGACGCTTGGGAGATACCCCAGAATTGGAAGCGGAATGGAAAGAATTTTTGATGTCGGCTGATTTTGCCGAATATGTCACGCAGATTCCGTTACTCGATTGCTGTCGCGATCGCGCCTCTGAACCTCGATAATTCTCATGCCAATTTTCGGAGAATTCCGAATCACCCACAACACTTGTAAGCAACCGTATCAAGATCGTGATTTCCATCGACCGATTTCGCTTTGCCGTTTTTTCTTGGGCATTCTCCCAACTCATTGCCACCTTGGGATTTGCCCCCATCACTCGTGCTTCCTCAGTGATGCCGTTAGGGAATGAATATGCGATCGAGTTCAATCATCCAGATCGCGGCGCACCGGATGTTGTCATCGGAGGTGCGACTCGGTGCCCTCCCAGCTTTTCGTTCACACCACTGCTTCCCATCGATACCAGCCGCGACTATGGCGATATTTCCCCTCCATACTTCAGTTTGACCGTTCGTCCCAATCCTACATTTTGGTTACATGTTCCTAAGAACGTCACAGAAATTGTGTTTGAAATCTTTGAGTACGATACTGCAGGACGCGAAGGACGGGGAAAAGATGGCGCACTTATCTATTCAACATTCTTGGACGTGCCGAACGCAGACAGTTTTGTGAGTTTCTCCCTGCCTTCGGATGTTGACCTCCAACCCGGTAAAATCTATCGTTGGTATATGGACATTGTTGTTGGCCATGGTAGAGATTTAGAGATCGTCTCGACACCGGGCTGGATCGAACGGGTTGAGGTCTCCCCAGAACTGGGCCGCGAATTAGCCAGGGTCAAAACATCCCTCGATCGCGCCCGAGTTTATGCAGAAGCGGGAATTTGGCACGATGCCTTCGAGATTCTCGTGCAAGAGGAACGCTTGGAAGATACCCCAGAACTGGAAGCGGAATGGGAAGAACTGTTGAGATCGGCTTTAGGAGAACAGCTCCCATTGCCAGATGTTCGTGGCTTTTTAAAATGTTGATTGACAATGTTGACGGCACGCTCTGCGATCGCTACGGCGATCGATATAAGCGATAGCGTTGGGGTTGGGGTCGAATCGCAAAGTTAATATACTCTTCGATATTCGTATATCCATCGCCATCGGCATCGAGATTGTTATCCGATCCGTTGTGAGGATTGAGGCCCTGTTGCAGTTCCCAATTATCGGGCATTCCGTCGCGATCGCCATCGACTGGGGCCTCCGATGTCGGTGGTTCGGGCCACCCCCCAACCTCTCGGGGAGAATCGATCATCTCCCCGGTTTCGTTAAAAAAGTCCTCGACCAGTCTACGATCGATGGCATCCCGTTGCGGCCAGATCGCACCAGCCTCTGCTAACACGCGATCTTTGGCCACCGAGGCGGACAACACCCTCGCACCGGATCCGGAAAAAGCCGGTGCGGACACCGGTTGGGGAGCATCGTTCACGTCCACTAACCTGGATTCTCCGACGGGGTCGATAATCGAACCCTCTTCTTCATAAGCATTATCCTCTAGGAACACTTTACTACTCGAAGGCAGTAAGCGAATTCTCAAAGCACGAGGATTCGTCGTACTCGGACCGGGCTTGAGATAATTGCCGATAATATTCACAAATGCCCGATTATTTGTCTCATTAAAGTCTTGAACCTGGATGCTATCTCTGCCCCAGTTATAAATAACGTTATTAATGACTTCAGCGGTATGAACGCTACTTAAAAGTGGGTTGCGTCGATTATTATGCACGAAATAATTATTGAGGACGGAAATATTGCGAGCATGATCGCCAATTAACAAGCCGGCACTATGACTTCCTTGGGGGTGAACGCTATTTTTCAGACCTTCACTGATAATATTCCACTGATAGGTAATATTACGAACCTCATAAACCGTGCTGGCATTTTCATCCACGCCCCAGCTGATGGAACAACGATCGATAATGATATCGCGGACACCATCGCCGACAATTTGGATCGAATCGCGTTCTTCGGGTTCGTGTTCGCTCAGATTTTCTCCCGCCCGCAAACGCAAACCCCGGACGATCACATTGGATGCAGCGATTCTCAAGCCCGCATTGCGCAACGTAATTCCACCCGGTGCCGTCTGACCGGCAATGGTCGTTCCTTCGTAGTTGACGCTGACGCGATTTTCCAGGTCGATAATGCCACCCACGCGAAAAATGACGATTTTCTTACCCGGTGTATTCTCGACCGCATCTCGAAAACTGCCCGAACCACTATCGTTGAGGTTGGTCACGAACACAACTTCACCCCCACGACCTCCCGTGGCATTCGCACCAAATCCCTCCGCACCGGGAAAAGCTGGTAAGGCGTGACTCCCAGAGGATGAGATTAACAATTGGATCCCATAGTGGATTGCATAAATGAAAAAAGAGAGTGAAGTTTTCATGGGGGGAGAATTTATTAAAAACCTTCAGGTTCGATCGGGTGAGTAATAGTAGCGATTTGATGATTGTGTTGCTAGACTTCATTTATATTGCCTGCCACATTTGGGAGATTCAACCGTCTTTACCAAAAGTTTATAAATAGTCGCCAATATCTAGCTTGCTTTAAGCTGAGCGACCAATCCGTATTTCGGCGCAAAGACCATGGCGACTAGGAATAAAAGCGTCATTAGCACGACGATACAGCCCCCTGTCGCCACGTCTAAATGATAGCTAACGTACACCCCTAAAATGCAAGATAAAACGCTGGTTGCTACGGAAATTGCCAGCATTCGATCGAAGCGATCGGTCAGTAAATACGCCGTTGCCCCTGGGGTAATTAACATGGCAATCACCAGCACAATTCCTGCCGTTTGTAAGGCCGCGACAATCGTTAATGCTAAGACCGAAAGCAGTGTATAGTACATCAACTGAGTATTCAATCCAATCGCCTTGGCATGATTGGAATCAAAACAAAATAGCAATAAATCTTTACGCCGAATTAGAATAATTCCCAGGGTAATAAATCCAGAAATTAAGGTTTGAATAATATCCCCTTGAGAAATTCCCAAAACATTGCCAAATAGAATATGGAATAAATCGATATTGCTGGGTATTTTCGTGGCTAAAACCAATCCAAATGCAAAGAAGCCCGTAAACACCACCCCAATCACCGCATCTTCTTTCAGGCGGGTTTTTGACTTGACGTAACCGATGGCAACGGTGGCCCCAAAACCAAAGAGAAACGCCCCCACGGAAAACGGAATCCCCACGGCATAAGCGACGACGACCCCCGGAACGACGGCATGGGAAACGGCATCCCCCATCAGCGACCAACCTTTGAGGGTGATGTAACACGATAGCACCGCACAAACGATGCCCACAAACGCGCTCACCCACAAAGCTTTGAGCATAAAGCCGTATTGCAGGGGGGCGCTAAACCATTCGGCTAAACCATTCATTTTTCTTCAAAACTCGATCGAGAATTAAGCCCAAATATAGCCTAAACTCGCGTAAGCACTCCGCAATCGGTATACTATCTCTACCCGCATCGAACGTAATGCCGTGCTAATTTTTACGGAATCCTTTGAAACCGACGGTAACGGAACTCGCTATACGACATCGGTTCCCGAATTTTCCGATGGGGTGGGTGATTTTTTTACCCGTACCGATGGTAGTAACATTGGTGGCGCTTACCAAGTCACAAATGGGGACGGGAGCTTTTTCTTTGCGGCTCAAGATCTCGATGGTGAGGGAGCAGCATCCGAGCAAACACTATCCTTTTCCGGAATCGATATCTCGGGTTTCACCAATCTAAACTTCAGCGCTCTGTTTGCAGAAGATGATGATGGAAACAACCAAGATTGGGACGATCCAGACTTTGTGCGGGTTGAGTATCAGATCGACGGGGGTGGCTTTGAGAATCTGTTTGCGATCGCCGAACTCGATGATGGCGACGCATTTAATCAAGAACCCGGTGTAGATACGGATTTCGATGGAGTCGCTGACGGCAGTGCGATAACATCGACCTTTACAGAGTTTAGCAGTGCGATCGCTGGTACGGGAACAAGTTTGGATCTGCGCTTTACCATCGATCTCGATGCTGGAGATGAAGATATTGCGATCGACAATATTCAGATCGCTGGGGATAGTCTGGCTGCCGATATTGCCCTATCCTCCCCAGCAATTGCCGCAGCTAGCGTCTTGCAAGGCACAACCGATCGCATCCTGTACCAGTTAGATTTAGCGGTTACAACTGCGGATGCCGAATTAACAAGCGCCACCTTTACCACTGGCGGAACTTACATCCCGGCTGACCTGGCGATCGATAGTTTTGAACTGTTTTACTCGATCGATCCGATTTTCGATGCGGGCGATACTTCTCTGGGCACCCAAGCCATTGTTGCTTCGGGTAATAATCTCAACTTCACTGGACTCTCGCAAACCATCAATCGCGACACCACAGGGACGTTATTCCTCGTTGCCGATATTGCGGCCGTTGCCACTGCAGATAATACGATTAATATTGCCGCCCCCGATCTTGGCGATTTTACCTTTACTTCCGCGAATCAGACTGGAACTCTCGTCGCCGGGGGAGTTCAAACCTTTGATGCCATCCCTGCGATCGCCGCTATCTCTTCAAATACGTCCGATGGAACCTTTGGCGTCGGCGATACCGTTGACGTGACCGTAAGTTTCTCAGAAAACGTTACCCTGGCTGGGGGCGATCTCACCATCAACCTCGATACTGGTGGAACCGTTTCCATTTCTCCCTTCGTCAATAGCAACACTGCGAGCGGAACCTATACCGTCGCTGCGGGGGAAAATAGCGCCGATCTCGATAGCAACAGTCCATTGGTACTTGCGAGTGGTGCGACATTTGAGGATGCAACCGGGAACGATGTCACTTTGCTCGTTCGTGCGGGGCAGTCTCTCGCGGATAATCGAGATCTCGTTATCGATACCACCGTTCCTGACACACCGAGTCCAGAACCCAACCCAGATCCCGATCCCAGTCCAGAACTCAACCCAGACCCCGATCCCAGTCCAGAACCCAACCCAGATCCCGATCCCACACCGAGTCCAGAACCTACACCCGGAACCCGTCTTATCCTCGGTCAACTTGAGGTTCTTCTCCCAGACTTCCCCATTGAGGGAACCTGCGGCAACGATGGTGATGATTTGCTTTTGGGAGATGAAACCGCCAATTTTTTATGCGGTTTGGGAGGCAACGACATCCTCGCCGGATTTGGAGAAGCAGACCGCCTCGATGGGAATGACGACAACGACCTGATTTTTGGCAATCGGGGAAATGACACGATCGATGGCGGTACGGGAGATGACCTCATTTTTGCCGGTCAAGATGACGACCTGGTTGTTGGTGGTGATGGCATTGATGTCATTGCGGCCGATATCGGCAACGATACGGTAGATGGTAATGCTGGAAATGACGTTCTCTTCGGTAATAGCGGGGCAGATGTCCTCGATGGCGACGATGGCGATGACGTGCTGTTCGGGGGACTCGATAACGACATCGTTCTCGGCGGTGCGGGAAATGATGTAGTCAGTGGTGATTTGGGAGATGACCTCCTGGTTGGCGGTGCGGGAGGCGATCGATTTGATTTCCGTCCTGGGGATGGTGTCGATGTGGTGACCGACTTTACCTCGGGGGTGGATATTATCGGTTTGAAGGAAGGATTGACCTTTGCAGATTTAACCCTAACTCAAGTGGCGGACGATACCCAAATTACCGCCACTGGACTGACGATAACCTTACAAGGAGTAGATGCAGGGGTTCTTAGTGCCGCGGATTTTGCTGTGGTTTAGGAAATCCCCGACTCGACGAGATGGCGATCGATTCCCACAATTTTCAGTGGCGATCGCCCTTTGCGCTTGAATGAGTTCGACGCTGAAACTCTTTTGGTCTCAATTCAATGTCACAATTCGCCAAACCGATCGTGTTCGAGTCTTGAATAAAAAGATTGTCGTACGATAAGTAGACATAGCTTCGCCCTGGATTTAAGTTTCTCACAGCCGGAAACCCCTGTCAATTCGTTGTCTAAATGACCCCATTCTCAATAAATTAGAGTAAAAAACCTCTTGGATGACCCAAAATTATCCAGGGCGATCGTTTTTCGAGATTGCATCTGCGTTCTGAGGGAACCCATTTCATTTGTATAGCGCTACGCGAAGCGGGAACAGGGAACGGGGAACAGGGAACAGGGAACGGGGAACAGTAGACTCTCAGAGAGTTTCAGGATTTAGAAATGTCCTAACTCATTCGCGTAGTGCTATACATAGCGTATTCAGTTTGGTGAGGACAGCGATACTAACCGCCAGTATCCTTCTCCCCCAGCTCCCGAGAGCTACCGAGGCTCCCCCCAAAAACCCTTGAAAAGTGTCGATCTATCACCTCAAACTCACAAAATCCAACTCACAACACTGCCGTTTTCACCGGTGTAACAGTCTCGATCGAGTCCTTCGATAGTGGGGTAACCGTTGGGCAATCGAGAATGCGGTAAACGGCGATCGGCTGCTGTTTGCCTTTGAGCATCAGTCGTCCCCAAGGTTCGACGCGAAATTGTTCCCCGAGGCGATCGAGGGTTTGCCCGGCCACGAGAATCCGACAAACGCCGGCTTGGCGATGTTTTTCGCAACTTTCCAGGCAGGAGGCAATATTCACGCTATCGCCGATAATGCTGTACTCCATACGCTCTCGACATCCCAAACTGCCGGCCACCACCGGTCCGGTAAAAATCCCCACCCGCATTTGAATCACCGGTAGCCCTCGCTGTTGCCAATCTCGATTGAGTTGTTTGAGACGCTCGCCTATGGCGATAGCGCAGGCGACGGCTTGGAAAGCATCGCGATCGATTTCTTCCCCGGTCGTGCGACGGACGGGTACGCCGAACGCAGCCATCACCCCATCCCCAGTAAATTTATTCACGACTCCCTGATAGGCTCGTACTTCTTCAGAGAGAACGCTCAGGTATTCGTTGAGCCACTCGAGTAATATTTCCGGTGGCATTTGTTCGGAAATAGTACTGAAATCTTTGATATCCGTAAAGAGCATCGTCGCCGTTAGCTTGGTGCCCTGAAGCCTGCCGGCTTCCATGAGTTCGGCGCGATGGTTCCATAATGCCCGAGCAATTTCTGGAGACGTATTTTGTCCCAACAGTTTCATCACGATGCCGTGCTGCTGCTGGGATTGGTAGGCGCGAGAGGCAATGCCTGCAGTTCCGGCGATGGCAGCAGCTGTCGCCGGGGCAACGAGGGGAACCCAAACCTGGTTTTGAAACAGGTAAAAGCTTGCGCTCGACAAAGCACCGGCAAGTGCCACACCGCTCGCGGCAAGCAGGAGAGGATGGCGAATTTTCCAGGTCATGAGACCGCTAGAGAGAGTCCACGCGAAAATCCAGATCCCTTCTGCCCAATTGGGGAAAAACCAAAACAAATGCTTTTCCCCTAAAGCCGCCTGAATAATTTGAGCGGTCATTTGAGCGTGAATGACAACGCCGGGAACTTTGGCGGTCTCGATCTCCCCTGCACTGTAGGGAGTGGCAAAGGTATCTCGAAGACTCGGGGCGGTCGAACCAATGAAAACAATTTTATTTTCAATGAGTTGGGGATCGACTCGACCGTGGAGAACGTCGCTGACGGAAACGCGGGGGGCAACGTTCTCGGGATTTTGGTAATCGAGCAAAATTTGATAGCCTCGGCTGTCAAGGTCGATGTAACTACCGGAGTCCGATTGCAGGGGAACGAATACTGTTTGACCGAGTTGGAGGAAGTTGGGATCGATCGGGCTGGGTTCTGGGGCAATTCCTTGATGTTTGAGGTAGGCGATCGCCAGTTGCAGGGAAAACGAGAATAGGGTTTCACCCTCGGGAGTCCCAGAAAACATCAGATTGCGACGCACGATATTATCGTCATCGAGGAGAATATCGTTAAACCCAATCTGTTCCGGTGGCAGGGTGGGGGGAGGCTTGACCCCTTCACTCTCAGCACCGATTTTGGTAATTCCCACGATATTGGGGGCGTTGAGTTCGGCGACGAGTGCTTCGTAGCGATCGCCTTGAGGCAAGTCTCGGTATATATCGAGTCCGATGGCTTGGGGGCGGTTCTTTTGAAGTTGGGAGAGCAGTTGTGCTAGAGTCCGATCTTCAAGGGGCCAACCCCATTCTTGCAGGTCGTCTTCAGTAATTGCGACAATCAGCGATCGTTCGTCGGGTGGTGCTGCCGGACGCAGTCGAACCATCCAGTCAAAGGCGAATAATTCGAGTTGCTCGAATCCTTGAAATTTGGCTAAACTCAACACCAAAAGGGTGACGATCGCACTCGATACAAAAGTCACCACAAATCTTAACGACTCCAGTTCGTTGCTCGTTCTTCGACTGAACCACTTCAAAATACTAAATCCCAATCTTACGCGCTTTATTTCAACTTTAGCTTTGCCAGAAACCGTTGGGCAAGATCGTGTATTTAAAGTTTCTTTGTCCGTAATTCTATCTCCCGAACGATACGGAGGTGAGAGTTTCCATCTCGTAGGTATATGCTTAAGTCTTTATCTGAACTTAATCAAATTGGGGTTGGCTCGAGAAGGCTTCGTCTTATATAATCGATCTTCAAATACATTAAGTTTGGGTTGCTCTCAAGAATCCATGTCTGATAAGTTTTTAAAGATTGGGTAAATATTTTCAGGATGCGAGTGACCCAAAAAATTATGAAAAATTACTTACAGGTCTTTACGAGTCTTTTCATCGCAGCACTTTCTTTAGGAACGGTTGCGATCGATGGCTCGTTCGCCTTTGAAGAAGATGCAGAATGCTTAGATATCGAGAATGAATTTTCCGATTGCAAGATAATTTTGCAGGATAACCTGCTCGAGATTGAATACGAAGATGATGAAGATGCCGAGTTAAGTCGAATTATCCCTCTCGATCGAATCACCTTTGCTGCTTCAACTCGATACTTTAAATCGGGATTTTTTGAATCCTCAGGTGTAGAATCGGGGATATTTTTTGACTATCTCGACGATGAAAATAAAACGCAAATGCAAGTCTTGGAAATCAACCCTCGAGAAGGGTTTATTTTTTTGAGCCTACTGCGAAATAATGGAGTTGAGGTGAACTGGAATTTACTGAATCAGTAACGACCTGTTGCAAAGTCTCGATCTACCGTCGGCGGTCATATCGCAGCAGTCAGAGTCATCGATCGGATCGAGGTTTTAGAGTGGGAAATGGCGGCATCGAATGAAGAATCGAGCGTCAATTTAATTGTGCTGTTGTCTGCCATTTTTGGTATGCGTCGAGGGTTCTCAAAAATAGAGCAGACAAACTTATAGCGCTTCGCGCAGGTTTATTTACACGAATCGAAGAAATCGGTTTTTTCCATTCCCCATTCCCCATGACTGAAAATGTGTAACGATACCGGCGCGAACGGCTATAGTTTTCATCTCAAGCTGACGTAAAATTACCCCAAACGAGCCGCTACAAACGGTTTGTCCTCAACGATTCGGCAGGGATTTTTTTCCAAGAGTATCGAGTGACAACCGCACGCTACACAGAACGTAATAAAACCAAATATGGTGAATGCCTAAAAGCTCACTTTGAGTATTATTAACAATCAACAGCAAAAGAAAGATAATCGGATAAAAAACGGATTCTGGCTCTCGAGTTTGACTCATATATTTAATCGCCAAACCAATATTGAGTAGAAACGACGCAATAAACAGAAACAAACCGACCATTCCCAAATCGGCAAATAAATCGATAAACCCATTGTGAGCGTGGTGTGCAACCCAACCATAGCCATCGGCTGCCACTTCATAGGCGGGATTCTCTTCTCCTCGCCAATCTTGCCAAAAGCCATTGAATCCATACCCGAGAATTGGACTGTCCCGGACGACTTTATCGATCGTTTTCGTCCACAGCGGTACGCGACCCGTGAGGGTCATATCTTTACCCAAAACATCGACCACGATATACTCTAAATTCTCTGTCACGATAATCGTCGTGCTGATGCTAATTGCCATAAACATGACAATGATGGCATAAGCCCACTGGAAGCTCAATCGCTTAATAAAACGAAGCATAAATAAAGCCGCAAACAGAGCGACTAACGTGACTTTTGCCCCGGCAGAATTTGTATTCTGCATAATCAGTAGCGAGATGAGCATCATCAAGATCGAAGGAACTCTTTGTTTGGGATTATTGACCGCCCAAACGTACCAGAAAACGGCATTCAACCCCATTAACGCACCCAAGGGGTTCGGGTGGGCTAAAACCCCCCGCCATCCTTTCCCCACCACTCCGACCGAAGGGACGGCAATCGAATAAATTAAACTCAATCCCGTAATAATGCCCGTACTCCATCGTAGCAGGGTGGCAATTTGCCTCCAGGTATATTTTTGAGCGATATGGGCAGCTAAAGTCGAAACAACAACTAGGGCTAAACTCGATTGCAACGTTATTCCCGGAAGCTCGGCCCAAAAGGCAGAAAATCCAACGAGTGCGAGTAATATTCCTAAAAATGGATTGGCGAATAAAGCTAAAAAGCTATAAAAAAAATCGCGAAACCAAAACTTGAGAATAAAGATTGAAATGCTATAGGTTCCAATTTTCAGTAACGCTGAATTTAGACTGAGATTATGCAGTTTAAAATCGCTCGGATGCAGCCAAACAAATGGCTTAATATTGAGATACGGAATGACCACTAAAATGGCAAGGCTCAGTCCGATCGCTAGGCGATCGGTCATTCCCGGGCGACTGGCATACTGAAATGCCAGCAAAATAAAAATGACGCCGACGCCCAAAATTAGACCCAAAAATATCGGATCGGCTAGAAGCTCTTTCACGATGTTACTCTCCTACGATCTGGCGACATTTAAATGCGAATAACCTCAAAGGGTGCGAGGTTGAAGTATACTGAGAATAAGCTCTTTGAAAAGGGGTGTCTGACCGAATTAGACGACACGAGCCATCTATCTTAACCTAACTTTTTGATGTAAGTTCGTAACCGACAGCGCAATGTTTTTGAGCGTATCTCGATGCCTCTTTCGATCGACTGCAAGTTTCACATTACTCACTCTTGCGATCGCCCCACATCCTAGTATGGCTCAAGTGCTACCGTACTTGGAAGAAGACCCGCCACCGCCACCGGTTCCCTCTCAACGGGCGGCTCGCACTCGTCGGGTCCAACCTGCATTCGATGAATACACCCTCGGTCCCGGGGATTTAGTGCAGATCGAAATTTTTGAAGCCCCCGAATATAGCGGCGAAGCCCAAGTCCTCGCCAACGGCATGATGGACTTACCCATCGGGGGACGAGTTTACGTCGAAGGTCTGACCATTCCCGAAGCCACCGATGTCATTGCCGCCGAGTACGTGCAGATTTTCCGATATCCTCTCGTTAGCGTCCGCTTATCGGGTCCGCGTCCGTTGCAAGTCACCATCGACGGAGAGGTCACTCAGCCGGGACCTTACACGATGGAAATCCCCCTCAAAGCCCAAGGCGGACTGCAGCGAGGCTTGCAATACCCGACGATTCCGGAATTAATCGAGTTGGCTGGTGGGGTCAGCCTCTCGGCCGATCTGACTCGGGTGGAAGTTCGCCGCAACTCCGATCGTGGCAAAGGGCCTTCGTTTTACATCGATTTGTTGGCCTACATCCAATCCGGTCCTCGGGGACAAGACATTACCCTCAGAGATGGCGATGCTCTCTTCATTCCCACCGCCAGCTCAATCGAGGAAAATCGGGTTCGCCAACTGGCCGCGACCAATTTTGCCGTCGCTGACGACTCCCCTCGCAGCGTGGTGGTGGTGGGAGCGGTCAATCGACCCGGTAACTACGTCCTCATTGGCGGACCGTCGCGATCGGAACTGAGACCGGGAGGATTGCCGACTCTGACGTTTGCCCTCGAACAAGCGGGAGGAATTGTCTATAATGCCGACGTTCGCCAGGTGGAAATTCACCGTATGACTCAGTCTGGAGGGGAACGGATTGAAGCGAACCTCTTGGAATTCCTCGAAACTGGCGATTTCGAGAACGATCCCATTTTGCAAAATGGGGATACGATCTTCGTTCCCCAACGTAATGAAACCGATCCCGGTGAGGTCGCACAACTGGCCAACGCCAGTTTTTCAGTTCCCATTGTCGTTTACGTGGTGGGAGAGGTCGATAAATCCCCCAGCATTCGCACCTTGGAAGTCCCAGCCAATACGACTTTAAACCAAGCGATTTTGCAGGCGGGGGGGTTCACCGACGATGCTAACCGCAACGAGGTGGAATTAATTCGCCTCAACCCCGATGGCACCGTGCGGCAAGATCCGATCGAACTCGACTTCGCGCGGGGTATTGATGAATCGGAAAATCCCCTCCTGCGCCCCAACGATATTATCGTTGTCAGCCGCTCGGGTTTGGCACGGGTCACCGATACCCTAGAGACGATCTTCAGCCCGGCCCCCGAAATCAATTCTTTTATGAGAACATTAGAAACCTTGGGAATTGTCGGCAATTGAGCCACACTCCTGCAGTCCATTCGGTTGCGCTCTATTTTGCAGCTTCACTCCCATACAGCGTCCCCATGAACTCCGACAACAATTCTCAAAGCGTTTTTCCCCAACGAAACGGCGATTTCCCGCCATCTTTATCCCAGAATCAATCGATCCCACAATCTCAAGGGGAAGAAGCCAACCTGGATATCGGTTGGTTGTTCGGTGTGGTGGTACGTCGAATTCCCGTAATGGCGATTGTTGCCATCGTCCTCACCGCTCTTTTTGGCGGGCTGATCGTGAACCGAAATCGGGGATTGCCGCCGCTGTACAAAGGGAGTTTTCGCTTGTTAATCGAGCCGATTTCCGCGGAAGGACGGCTGATGCGACAATTCTTGCTAGCTCAAGCATCGGGTACGGATTTGAGCAAAATTCGAATTGAAGAATCGGGACTCGTGGATTACGAAACTCAGATTCGAGTTTTAAAAAGTCCGAAGTTGCTGATGCCGATTTTAGAAAATACCAAAGCAGAGTATCCCAAACTCAACTTTAAATCTCTAAAAAAGAACCTCAAAGTCGATCGCATTAGCGTTGACATTTCCGGAAAAGAATTCGGCACCAAGATTTTAGAGGTGACCTATACCGATCCCGACCCGGACAAAATTCTCACGGTTTTAGAAGAAGCCTCCGAGCTCTACCTGGAATATTCTCTAGAAGAACGACTCACCAGCCTCACCCAAGGGATCGACTTCATCGACGAACAGCTTCCCATTTTGCAAGAGCGCGTCGATACCATCCAAACGCAAATCCAAAACCTGCGCCAGGAAGAAAACCTGATCGAGCCGTACCCGCAAGCCCAGGCGATGACTCAAGAAGCCAGTTCCCTCAACTTGCAACAGCTCGATAACCAAAAGGAACTCGCCCAAGCGCAGGCGCTCTACGATGGGTTGCAACGACAGCTGCTCGATGGCAACCCAATCGCCGTTTTGAGCGAAGATCTCCAGTTCCAGCAGCTGATTGCCGAAGCGCAAAAACTCGAAAGTAAAGTGGCGGGCGAGTCTGCTCGGTTGCAGCCCAATAGTTTGCCCATGCTCGCCCTGCGCGAACAACAAGCGGCGATGGATGCCCTGCTGCAACAAGAAGCCGAAGCCGTCCTCAATACCCTCGCCGATCGCATTAGCGCCCTCGAAGCCAGCCAACAAACGATTCGGCAAGCCGAAGCCAATCTCGACGCGCGAGTGCAACGCTGGCCGGTAGCAACGCGGGAATATGCCGACTTGCAACAAGAACTCGAAATCGCCACGAGTACCCTGACGGATTTTCTAAGCAAGCGAGAGGCTCTCAGCATTGATGGCGCTCAGCAGCAAATCCCGTGGGTACTCATTGCACCGCCGGCCATTCCCCAAAATGACCAAGAAAATTTCGTCCCCTCTGAGGTGCAGCAAACCAAACGTCAAATTGCGATCGCCGCCATTTTAAGTGCTCTGTTGGGAATTGGAGCGGGTTTTTTGGTGGAAGTTCTCCATACCGTGTTCCATCAACCTTCAGAAATTAAATCCGCCACCCGACTGCCCCTACTGGCAACGATTCCCAGAACGAAAAACCTCAAACGCACCCTGCGGAAATTATCCCAACCGACCCGCGAACCGGTGGCAGTTGCCGCTGCCGGACGGAGCGCATCTCGTTCGATTTGGAATTGGGGTTCTTCGAGTTCGGTTTATCAGAGGAACCCGTTTTCAGAAGCGTTTCGCTCTTTATATGCCAATATCCGCTTGCTGGGGTCGGAATCTTCCCTGCAATCTTTGACCGTGGCTTCGGCGATGCCGGGGGATGGGAAATCGGCGGTGGCGATATTTTTAGCGCAAACCTCTGCAGCAGCGGGTCTGCGGGTCTTGTTAGTGGATGCTGACTTGCGCTGTCCGAGCATTCACGAGCAGTTAGACTTGCCGAATCAAAAGGGGTTTAGTGACGTACTCACCAGCGACGAGGTGAGCCTCAACGATGCCATCGTCCAGTCAAAAATTGATGAGAATTTGTTTGTTCTTCCAGCGGGTCCGGTTCCCCCCGACTCGGTGAAGTTATTATCTTCGAATCGGATGCAGTACGTTGTCGAGCAGTTTAAAAGCTTTTTCGATTTGGTGATTTACGATACGCCACCGCTGCACGGACTCGCCGATGGTAATTTGGTGGGGGCACAAACCGATGGGGTGGTGATGGTGGTGGCGATCGAAAAAACCGATCGAAACTTGCTCGCTCGGGCTTTGGAAGAATTAAAACTCTCGGGCACCTCAATTTTGGGCGTGGTGGCCAACGGTGTTAAAACATGAGCCGCCTCGACGTGTCATCAAGATGCCGGAGGAAAAGGGTTAAAGGTTAAGGGAGAAGAATTTCATGACTTCGGTATAGAAATTGTCTGAATTTTTGATTTCTACCAGATGTTTAACATGTCATCGCTCGGCGAGATGGTATAGCAACCGCCAGGGCGGTTTAGGCATAAACTCGAAGTGGTGCTAACAATTCGTAGGCGATCGTTATCCTCATGCCCAAACCCTACAGTTACGACCTTCGCCAAAAAGTGATACTGGCGATAAAGCT